>NZ_CP016615.1:1355000-1655000 GCF_013377275.1 Vespertiliibacter pulmonis | reverse complement strand
ATCGGAGTTGCAAATAAACCAGCGATTGCGTCCATTTTTTCTAAGAATAATTTAACCGCTTCTTCTGTATTGATGGTTGGTTCGCCTTTACCTTTAGAATTTGTGTAGGTATGTAATGCTTGCTTTAATTCATTCGCAATACCGATATAATCCACCACCAAACCGCCAGGTTTATCTTTAAATACTCGATTAACTCGGGCAATTGCCTGCATCAGGTTATGCCCTTTCATTGGTTTATCAATATACATTGTGTGGCAACAAGGTGCGTCAAAACCCGTTAGCCACATATCCCGAACAATCACTAATTTTAAGGGATCATCAGGATTTTTAAAGCGTTTCTCTAACGCTTGTTTTACCTGTTTACTATAAATATGAGGTTGTAAAAACGGTTTATCTGCAGCCGAACCTGTCATCACAATTTTAATCACTCCTTCCGCAGGGTCATTACTGTGCCATTGCGGGCGAAGGGCGATAATTTCATTATATAACCCAACACAAATTTCACGGCTCATCGCTACAATCATTGCTTTACCGTCTTGGCTTTGTTGGCGTTGTTCAAAATGCTGAACTAAATCGCTAGCAATTTGTTGTAAGCGAGGTCTTGCCCCAACTAAATTTTCCAATCGAGTAAATTTACTTCTAATTTTTTCTGCTTCTGTTTTGTCTTCTTCCTCAACAATTTCATCAAACTGCGCAGCCAATTCCTCAATTTCAGCTGAATTAATATTTAAACGGGCAAGGCGTGATTCATAATAAATAGGAACAGTCGCCCCATCATCAACCGCATCTTGAATATCATAAATAGACACATAATCACCAAATACCGCTACGGTATCTTTATCTTCCAATGCAATCGGCGTACCTGTAAAACCAATAAAGGTGGCATTTTTCAGTGCATCACGCAAATGTTTCGCATAGCCATATTGATATTCGCCTTGTTCATTTAATTTAGCTTTTAGCCCATATTGGCTACGGTGCGCCTCATCAGAAATGACAATAATATTATGGCGATTATTTAAAAGCGGGTGGTTCAGCTCATTATTTTGCAACGCAAATTTTTGAATGGTGGTAAAAATAATTCCGCCCGCTTCTCGGCTTGCTAATAATTCTCTCAAAGATTCTCGACTGTCTGCTTGTACAGGCGTTTGTTTTAATAATTCTTGAGCTTGTGAAAACTGTTGAAAAAGCTGACCGTCTAAATCATTACGGTCAGTAACAACAATCAATGTCGGATTTTGCATTTCAGGCTGCTGTAATAATTTTCCAGCATAGCAACACATTGAAATACTTTTGCCGCTGCCTTGTGTATGCCAAACCACCCCTGCTTTTTTGCTCCCTGATACCACTTCTTTCCCGTAGGTTGCTCGTGGTTCATCAAGCCTATTTTGCGGTAATTGTGAAGCAATAATGGTGGCATGGACAGCTTCTCTTACGGCATGAAACTGATGATACCCTGCCTGTTTTTTAATTAACCGGTTTTTCTCATTTTTTTCAAATAAAATAAAAAATCGCAAATAATCTGTCAATAAATCAGGGCGGAAGAACCCTCGAATCATTGTTTCTAATTGCCATTCTACCTTTGGTCTATCGTTTTCATCGGCAACCGTTCGCCACGGCATAAAACGCTCTTCATCTGCCGTTAAAGACCCCACTTTTGCGATAACACCATCTGAAATAACCAAAGCTTGATTAAATTTTAATAGCTCAAACAGATCATTTTTATAAGTTTGTAATTGATTAAACGCATACCAGATATCTGTTTTTTCATCGGCTGGATTTTTTAATTCTAAAATAGCAAGCGGCAACCCATTGATAAAACAGACAATATCAGGACGGCGTAAGCTACTACCCCTGACTTCAAATTGATTCACCGCCCAAAACGCATTATTTTCAGGCTGGCTGAAATCGATCAAAAAAGCAGTTTCTAATTTCTCATTGTCATTTTCTTTATAGGAAACTGGCACACCTTGCACAAGCATTTTATGTAAGGCTTGATTAGCTTCGACTAAATCACGACTTTCTGCTTGTTTTAATTTATTCAGCACCTCTTCGGCACAACAAGCGGGCAGATGGGGGTTAAGTTTTGCAAATTGAGAATGAAAAATAGGCTCTAAAATAACGCTATTGAGATTATCACGTTGCGACTTATCGCCATCAGGTAATAACGCTTTACCGTGAAAAACTTGCCAGCCTGTTTCCTCAAACCAATTTAATGCGACTTGTTCTAGCATATTTTCATTGATCATTTTTTCTCCGTTAAATTACTAATCCAAACTCTCGTATTCAATATTTAACAATGAATTTATAGTCTCATCCCAATAAGACTCAGGATATTCATATTTTCTTAAAAGTATCTTTAATTCCGTTCTCATTTTTGCTATGATCGGTTCTCGACTATTCCAATCTGGTATCTGTATATTTTTAATTAAAACTTCTTTTAAATTTTCAGCTAAAAAATCAATATTTGTACTATTTTTGTCATTATGGTCTAATAATTTTTTAATTTTATTAATTAAGTTTTTATCTGGAATATTATATGATTTAGTATCCTTATTACTCTGTTTCTCCTTATTAAAATTAGTTTCCTCTTCATATATATTAACTTGATTATCTCGTGGTTGTAATTTTACAAATTCACTAATTAAAATATTGCTGTACTCTGCTGCTCCTAATAAATCAGGAAATAAACTAGCATGATGAACATTCATTTTTCTTAAAAATCTTAAACATTTTTCCTGCTCTGTATTTTTAATATATATTTTACAAATATATTTAGCAATTAAATGAGCCTGTTCATCTTCAGAAGAAGATAAATAGGGATTCTCATCATCATCAGAGAATATAGCATTCGTAAGTTCATTTTCAATCGTCGATTGATAAGGAGAAACTGTGAACAACCCTGCTTGAGCAACTAGCCTGCCATAATCATCTTTTCTAGGCTCAAATAATTTAACCGTAGAGAACTTCTCATCACATACTATTTTACTTTTATTTAAAATATAAACTGCACGATAAGGATTATCTGATTCATCAACCTGATCCTGTTTTGAAAATGCAAAAAATAAAGCAACAAAAGGAGAATGAGTCCAATCTAATAATGGGGTCATTAAACCATAATGTTGTCCAATCGACCATAATTCATTAATCTCGTCTTCATCTTGTTCTATAGATAATAAACTACTATCACTTATTCTTCCTCGAATTGTTTTACGGAAATATTCAATTTGCTTGTTAGCTAAGTCTTCAATTATAATTCCATTAGGAATTATTCTTGCTAAAGTAGGTTGCATATTCCAATCATAACGCCGATGCCCTCTAAATATTAATTCTGTACCGTCTGAATTGAAAAAATCATGTTCTAGCAGTTTAGGAAACTGATCCCAATGCTCTATTCTAGTAACAGGAATCCTTCCATTAATGCTATCCGATAATATTACAAAACTTTCTTTAGGCTTGTCTGACTTCCAGATAGGAATGTTATTAAAGTTATACTCCATTTTTTCCTCATATTAATTTTTTATTTCTGATAAAATTTTAGGTAATAATTCATCCCTAACTTTACCTAAAGTATTATTTTCCCCACCATTATTTAATATCATTTCAAGTAAAGAAAAAATCACTTTTTCAAATTCAATATGAATATTAACACAAGAAATAACAGATTGATAATTAAGTAATTCCTTAGTACTTATATTTGCTTGCGCAGACCCTTTTGCATGAGTTATTGCATATTCCTTAAATTTATTAGACCTAGAAAGACAGTATATAAAACAATAATAGCGATATTGAGAATTTATAGGAAATGGGATAAATCTCGCAGTTCTCTGATTTAAAACGGCATTTATATTTTTAGGCACTCGCCCTACTTCTCCTACATAACCAGTAAGACCAACAAGAATATCCCCTTCCTTAACAAGAAATTCTTGCCTCAAACTTTCATTTTTCTTATGTACATATCCAATTCCGTCCATATCTATAATTATTGGTTTAATAGAACCAATTTTAATTACAGGAAGTCCATCATTTGACCATTCAGAACTCTTAAACGCATAACCATTCTGCATAGAACAAATAGAAGAGATAGATTTACACTCCCACCCCTTCGGTATTTTGCCTAACTCGCTCTCTACCATTTCGCTTGGGAATAATGCCGCCGTTTTAGCCAGTTCTTGATATTTTTCAGGCTGCCTGTCTTTTAATTGGGTTAGCTCTGCTTCTGTTTTCCCTGAAATTACACACATTGCCGCACATTCCGCATCATTTTTTGTTCCGCCATTAGCCAATACATTTATTTTTGCTTTGACTGGGTCAAAATCAATAAACCAACTTTTAAATATGGCTTGAGCGATTTGTTCTAGAGTTTGGTTGATTTGGGTATTGAGTTGGATTTTATCGTCTAAATCACCTAAAACTTTTGCTATTTGTACTTCTTCTTCATAAGAAATGTTATTTATCAAAATAGTTGATAAATGATTTCTATTCAATGTTGGAACACCACTTCCTACATTAAATTGAGTAAAATCAATACTACGAAATAAATAATAAATAAACCTTGGATAATGCCCTTTAAAATCCTTAACATATAATGTTGTATTTAAAGGGAAAAAATTTTCCTGAATATATTGTCCGCCACCAATTGAACCACTACGTCCTAAGACAACGCCATTTGCTTTTACTTTTGCCTCATTATGATACCCAACAATGCCTGTTGAAGCCACTACTGGTACATTTCCCTTTAATCGTTTGTCTTTTGGTAAATCAAATCCACGTTGTAAAGTAACCAATTCATTTAATGGAATTTTATTCATACCCCAACCCCGCTAAATTCTTTTTAATTTCAGCATTTAAGCGTTCACCCTCAGCCATTTGTTCTTTTAAAATAGCGGTCAGTTCCTGCATTTTTTCTGCAAAAGGAATGCCGTCATCTTCTTGAGCTACCGCACCAACATATCGCCCTGGGGTTAAAATATAATCTTGTTTTTTTATCTCTTCCAATGAGGCGGAATAACAAAATCCTGCTTCGTTTTGATAATTTTCGCCGTATTGCCAATGATGAAATGTTTGCGCCATTTTATGAACATCTTCATTAGTAAAATCTCGCAATACTCGGTCTTTCATATAGCCTAATTGGCGTGCGTCAATAAATAATACTTCACCACTACGATTACGTTTTTTCTTATCGAATGAAACACCGTTTTTCTTATCTTTAGCTAAAAACCAAATACAAGCAGGAATTTGTGTATTGGTAAAAAGTTGTCCAGGTAATGCAACCATACATTCAATCACATCATCTTCAATTAATTTTTTACGAATTTCACCTTCACCACTGGTATTACTACTCATACTGCCATTTGCCAATAATAGAGCCATTGAACCAGTAGGGGCGAGGTGGTAAAGCATATGTTGCAACCATGCAAAGTTGGCGTTACCTTCCGGCGGCGTGCCGTACTTCCAGCGTGCATCATTTTCTAAACTTTTATGCCACCATTCTTTTAGGTTAAAAGGCGGATTTGCCATAACAAAATCTGCCCGTAAATCGGGGTGTTGATCGTTGGTGAAACTATCGGCATGCTGTTTGCCAAAATTAAAATCCATGCCACGAATGACCATATTCATCGCCGCTAATTTCCACGTAGTGGGGTTAGCTTCTTGTCCGTAAATAGAAATGTTACGGCGTTGTTCTTCGCTTGAATAATGTTTTTCACTGGCGTGATTTTCAATAAATTTATCATTTGAGACAAAAAAACCACCACTGCCCATTGCGGGGTCATAAACCCGCCCTTTATAAGGTTGTAACATTTCAATAATCAAATTTACAATACTTTTCGGCGTGTAATATTGCCCGCCTTGCTTACCCTCTGCTAAAGCAAATTGCCCTAAGAAATATTCGTAAACATGCCCCAAAATATCTTTACTTTTTAAATTGAGTTTTTCACCTTGATATTCTGGGTTTGCAAATGAAGTTTCTGAAAATAAACCGATTAAATCAATCAAGCGGTTATTTTCTACTTGATATTGACTCACTCGGGATAAAATCCCTTTTAATTTAGGATTACTTTTTTCAATGCTATCTAAAGCGTTATCAATCAGCCAGGAAACACTTTGCATTTTGATATCTTTGCCTTCTTCATTTTGCCAAAGTATTTCACCTGCCGGTATAGTTGCGTTAGCCTTTAAGGTATCCCAACGAGCCTCTTTAGGGACCCAAAAGATATTTTCTTCAATATAAAAATCTCGCTCTTCTAATTCTTCTTTTAAAGCCTGCTGATACTCTTCGTCTGTATCAAAACTACTTGGATCAAGGTAATACCGTTCTTCAGGATTAGAGAATTGTTCTAAAAGGATTTTTTGACGTGCAGAAAAAGCATCAGAGACATATTTAAGAAAAATTAAGCCCAAAATAATATGTTTATAATTTGCCGCATCCATATTTGAGCGAAGTTTATCTGCTGATTTCCACAATTTAGCATCAAGCTCATTGAGAAATTGTTGTTCTATTTGATTCATTTTAATGATTACCTATTAGGTCTGGGAAAGTTTAAAAATTTTTCAATATTATATATTATTTACACTTATCCAACAAAATTAAAATATAATATAAATAAAATAAGCAATCGTTTGCTTTGCGTGAACGTTCCCCGTATAATCCGCCAAATTTTAACAGCTACTACTAAGGAAATGCCAATGCAAAAACTTCTCTACCCGATTGATTCAAAACCACCTCTTGGGCTTAGCCTGCTCTTAGCTGCCCAACATCTCTTAGCGGCACTCGGAGGGATTATTGCCGTTCCGTTGGTGATTGGTAATGTGTTGAAACTCCCAACCGAAGACACTATCGTCTTAGTCAATGCAGCTCTGCTGGTATCGGGCGTTGTTACTATTATCCAGTGTCGGGGATTAGGCCCTGTTGGTCTGCGTCTACCGAGCGTAATGGGAACAAGTTTTACCTTTGTTGCCGCAGCTTTAGCAATTGGGTTTAGCGAATATGGAGTTTCGGGCATTATGGGGGCATCGCTTGTTGGGTCATTTGTAATGATTATTGGCAGTTTCTTTATGTCTTATGTGCGAAAATTATTTCCACCTGTGGTTACAGGTACGGTGGTAATGATGATTGGTTTGAGCCTTGTTCCCGTTGCAGTCGATTGGTTTGCGGGTGCTCAAAAAGGCGATCCCAATTACGCAGAACCCGCTAATTTAGCAATGGCTACTTTTGTGTTAGTGGTAGTTGTTATATTAGTTCAATGGGGAAAAGGCATTTTTTCAGCCTCTGCCATTTTCATTGGCATTATCACAGGCTATATTGTTGCGCTTGCTCTAGGCTGGATAAACTTTGAAGGCGTGCGTAATGCCCAACTCTTTGCCGTACCACAGCCATTACATTTCGGATTATCCTTCCCAATTTCAGGCATTATCGGTATGAGTATTGCTTACTTAGTTACCATTGTTGAATCAAGCGGGAATTTCCTTGCATTAGGTAATGCCACGCAAACAGAAATTACCGGCAAACATTTACGGGGTGGGGTACTTTGTGATGGCGTTGGTTCTGCCTTTGCTGCTATTATGTCCACCACTCCATTTTCCTCTTTCTCACAGAATATTGGCGTTATCTCGCTGACTGGTGTAGCTAGCCGTTATGTCGTTACCTTAATGGGGATTTTATTAGTATTAGCAGGTGTTTTCCCCGTATTAGGGGCGTTGATTGTGTCGATCCCTATCCCCGTTTTAGGTGGTGCTGGGTTAATGATGTTCACAATGATTGTGGTGGCAGGCATTCAAATGCTGGATAAAGTTGAGCGTAGTAAACGTAACGGCTTGATTATCGCTATCTCTATTGGTTGCGGATTAGCCGTTACTACTCGCCCTGAAATTTTAAACAAATTGCCTAGCTTTTTCCAAGAAGCTTTTGGTTCAGGCATTACTGTTGGTTCAATTTTAGCAATGTCGCTTAATTTGATTTTGCCAAATAATTCTGAAAATACAGAGTAAGAAGATATAAATAAACCCAGTAATGAATACTGGG
The DNA here is from genome assembly GCF_013377275.1 of Vespertiliibacter pulmonis. Lineage (NCBI taxonomy): Bacteria > Pseudomonadati > Pseudomonadota > Gammaproteobacteria > Pasteurellales > Pasteurellaceae > Vespertiliibacter > Vespertiliibacter pulmonis. The sequence goes on along the minus strand of NZ_CP016615.1, from coordinate 1,646,980 downwards.
TTTATTACATTTTAATTAAAGGTATAGTCTAACTAACTTTCAAATATTTTCTCAAATCTCACCGCTTGTTAGGCATATACTGGGAAACGTTGGCAAATATCCAATACTTTCGCTTTTGTTACTTCAATCACTTCTTCCTCATTTTGTTTGCCAATACTGTCTAAAATATCGCAGATCCAATTAGCCAGTTCGCTGACTTCTGCCTCTTTAAAACCTCGGCGGGTAACTGCAGGTGTGCCAATGCGGATACCTGAGGTGATAAATGGTTTTTGTGGGTCATTCGGTACGGCGTTTTTATTGACGGTAATATTCGCTTTACCTAAGGCTAAATCCGCCTCTTTGCCCGTTAAATGGTGGCTGATTAAATCGACTAAAAACAGGTGGTTTTCTGTACCATTTGAGACGATTTTATAGCCTCGTTGTTTAAAAATTTCAACCATTGCTTTGGCGTTTTTTATCACTTGAGCTTGATAGGTTTTATATTCAGGCTCTAAGGCTTCTTTAAAGCAGACCGCTTTGGCAGCGATAACGTGAACCAATGGTCCGCCTTGATGCGCTGGGAAAACGGCACTTTGTAATTTTTTGTAGAGTTCTTCATCTTTTGCACTGGAAAGAATTAACCCGCCACGAGGCCCACCTAAGGTTTTATGTGTGGTGGTGGTTACAACGTGGGCGTGCGGAAGTGGATTAGGATAAAGCCCTGCTGCAATTAAACCAGCAACGTGAGCCATATCTACAAATAAATAAGCCCCGACTTCATCAGCAATTTCACGCATTTTTGCCCAATCCACCACCTGTGAATAGGCAGAAAACCCACCGACAATCATTTTCGGGCGGTGTGCTAACGCTTTTTGGCGAATATCTTCATAATCTAACAAGCCTTCTGCAGTAATGCCATATTGCACTGCATTGTAAATTTTGCCCGAAAAATTCACATTTGCCCCGTGCGTTAAATGCCCACCGTGTGCCAAGCTCATTCCTAGAATAGTATCGTGAGGCTCTAGTAATGCGCCATAGACGGCTGCATTTGCTTGTGAGCCAGAATGGGGCTGAACATTGACATAATCTGCTCCAAATAATTCTTTCGCACGATCAATGGCTAATTGTTCGACAACATCAGCATATTCACAACCACCGTAATAACGTTTATTTGGGTAGCCTTCGGCATATTTATTGGTAAATTGTGAGCCTTGAGCTTCCATCACTCGAGGGCTGGCGTAGTTTTCTGAAGCGATCAATTCAATATGTTCTTCTTGACGACGATTTTCATCTTGGATTGCCTGCCATATTTCGTGATCATACTCTGCAATATTCATCTCTCGTTTTAACATTTCAAACCTCCTATATAACTCGTTTTTATAACGAAAACTATTAGTCATTCTACGCATTTTTACGATATCTCGATAGTGTTTTTAACTACTAAAATAATCATAATTATGCTATCTTGCCAAAAATTTATCTAAAATCCATAACAAGCGGTTTTAATACAGTGTTGCGAAATTTAAGTAAAACCGACCGCTTGTAACTCAAGGAGTTAATGATGTCTAAACATCTTACTGAACAACGTTTTGCTGACTTCCCGATTGCCGATGAAGTACTTTCTGCCTTAGATAGCAAAGGGTTTGAATTTTGCACGCCCATTCAAGCACAAACGTTGCCATTTACCCTCGCAGGGCAAGATATTGCGGGGCAAGCACAAACAGGCACAGGTAAAACCTTGGCATTTTTAGTAGCTACCCTTAACTATTTATACCGCAACCCAATCACAACCCAGCCGAACCAACCTAAAGCCCTCATTCTCGCTCCTACTCGAGAACTTGCTGTACAAATTGCCTCTGATGCTGAAATTTTCTTAACTCATTCAGAATTTAACCTTGCTCTGGCTTATGGTGGAGATGGCTATGAGAAACAATTAGCCGCAATTGAAAAAGGCGTTGATATTTTGGTTGGTACAACAGGACGGGTAATTGATTATGTCAAACAAGGCATTATCAACTTAGATAAAATCCAAGTGATTGTGCTAGATGAAGCTGATCGAATGTTTGATCTCGGTTTTATTAAAGATATTCGCTACCTAATGCGAAAAGCGCCAAAGCCAAGCGAGCGTTTGACAATGTTATTTTCTGCCACCCTTTCACATCGAGTCCGTGAGCTTGCCTTTGAAGATATGGATAATGCTGAATATGTTGAAGTAGAGCCATTACAACGCACGGGGCATCGTATTAAAGAAGAACTATTTTACCCTTCAAATGAAGATAAAATGGCATTATTACTGACTTTAATGGAAGAAGAATGGCCTGAACGTTGCATTGTTTTCGCTAATACTAAGCACAAATGTGAAGAAATTTGGCGTTATCTCACCGCTGATGGACACCGTGTTGGCTTACTCACGGGTGATATTCCACAGAAAAAACGTTTAACATTGCTAGATAGCTTTACGCAAGGCAACTTAGATATTTTAGTGGCAACCGATGTTGCGGCTCGAGGTTTACATATTGCTGATGTTACCCACGTTTTTAATTATGATCTCCCTGATGACCGAGAAGATTACGTTCATCGTATCGGACGGACAGGGCGAGCAGGCGAAAGTGGCTCATCAATCAGTTTTGCTTGCGAACGTTATGCAATGAATTTACCTGCTATCGAAGAATATATTGGGCATCACATTCCTGTTAGCCAATACGACAGTGGCTCTCTGCTACCCTTACCTAAGCCTGCACGAAGCAGTTACAACAATAAATTACGCACGCCACAACATAACCGAAATAGACGCCGCCCGTAATTGAAACTTTAGATCAACAAGCGGTGAAATTAGACAAAATTTTACCGTTTATTTCTCTAATCATTTAATTCAAATAATATAATTACTTAACATAATGAAATTTTCTCGTATTTTAATCCTTACCACTGGCACATTACTACTCTCTGCATGTAGCAATCAGCTTACTCAAATCAGTGATTTATTCCGCCCTTCAACTTCAGGGCAAGCCGTCAAAGTAGTTAAAGGCACGCCGAATGTCTATCTCGCTCAAAAACAAGAAACTAAACCTAAAGATACAAATTCATCACATAAAACAGCTACTCGCCGTATCAACACTACTGAATGCCAAGATAGCGATGATTGGTATTTAGACGGCTATCGTGTTGGAAAATCATTTACTCAGCAAAAAACACAAATGTTGCAAAATCGAATGAATTTCTGCCATATTTCACAGCTACCAAACCATTTCAAACAAAATTGGGAACGAGGATTTACTGTTGGCAACCACGAAAATGGTAAATCAAGCCCTCGTGCTGGAAAATTTAAAAAATCTAAACGCACTTAACCCATCATCGTACGATAAGGAAAAGAGAATGAATTATACTATTGCACAAACAACCGATGGCACACCACTCTCCCTCATTGCCCGAATGGCTAACCGCCACGGCTTAATCGCAGGGGCAACAGGAACGGGGAAAACCGTTACGCTACGCAAACTAGCTGAGGCATTCAGCGAAGATGGCGTACCCGTTTTTTTAGTCGATGTAAAAGGGGATTTATCAGGCTTAGTACAAGCGGGCAGTTTCCAAGGAAAAATTGCAGAGCGAATTGAACAATTTCATCTCGGTGGCGAAAGCTATTTAGAGGGCTTTCCTGTCTCTTTTTGGGACGTTTTCGGCACCACAGGTATTCCACTGCGTACAACCATTTCAGAAATGGGCCCAATGCTTCTTGCTCGCCTACTCAACCTTAATGATACCCAAGAGGGTTTGCTAAACCTTGTGTTTCGAGTTGCAGATGATAAAGGATTACTGTTAATTGATTTAAAAGATCTCCGTTCAATGCTGAAATTTGTGGCTGAAAATGCTAAACAATTTCAAATGGAATATGGCAATGTTTCTGCCGCCAGTGTTGGAGCAATTCAACGCTCACTACTCACATTAGAAAATGAGGGGGCAACGAATCTTTTTGGTGAGCCTGCATTGGATCTACAAGATTGGATACAAACTCGTGATGGACGGGGTGTTATTAACGTATTAAATGCTGAACGTTTAATCAACTCACCTCGAATGTATGGCGCATTTCTTCTTTGGTTTATGGCTGAACTCTTTGAACAACTACCTGAAGTGGGCGATCCAGACAAGCCCAAATTTGTGCTATTTTTTGATGAAGCTCATTTAATGTTTGATAATGCACCAAAAGTTTTAGTGGATAAAATTGAGCAAGTTGTACGATTGATCCGCTCTAAAGGGGTAGGTGTTTATTTTGTTACGCAAAACCCACTTGATTTACCCGAATCTGTACTTGGACAGCTCGGTAACCGTATTCAACACGCCTTACGGGCATTTACCCCAAAAGATCAAAAAGCTGTCAAATCTGCTGCTGAAACATTTCGTGCTAATCCTAAAATCAACGTAGTAGAAGCCATTACTCAGCTGGGAGTCGGTGAGGCATTAGTTTCCGTTTTAGATGAAAAAGGTATGCCAACCCCCGTTGAAATTGCATATATTTACCCACCGAAAAGCCAGTTAAAGCCAATTTCGGAACAAGAACGTTTAGCTTTTGTAAAACAAGACGATCTCTATCAACATTACAGTCAATTTGTAGATAATGAATCAGCCTTTGAAGTGCTAAATGCACAAACACAGGCACAAGCTCAGCAGGCAGAACAAGCTGAAGAAAACGGTTTTTTAACGGGCATTCTTGGTAGTATTTTTGGTACGAAGAAAAAAAGCGAACAATCTGTTGCAGAACAAATGATCGGGAGTGTAGCAAAATCCGTAGGACGTAACTTGCGTAATCAAGTCACTAAACAGATAATGCGAGGAATTTTAGGCGCTATCAGCAAAAAATAACCTCAATAACAAGCGGTAAGTTCTTAATATTTTTTTGCAAAAAAATATAGGATCTAACCGCTTGTTCTTCCTTCTACTGAAATTATTCAAAATATGAAAAATTCTCTAATTTGTGAATAAACTCACAGTTTCTTTCCTTAAAATTCGGTATAGTTCACCCAATTTTGCATCACGAAAAGGAAAGTAATCTATGCCATTTAAAAAATTATCTCTCGCACTTTCATCGCTCCTGCTCAGCACTTTACTTGTCAGCCAAGCAAATGCGGCTGGACGTTTAGTCGTCTATTGTAGTGCCTCCCACCTTTTTTGTGAGCAAGAAATCCAAACGTTTGGGGAAAAATATGATGTAAAAGTCTCTTTTATTCGTAATGGGTCAGGCAGTACTTTTGCGAAAGTAGAGGCTGAAAAAGACCACCCCCAAGCCGATGTTTGGTACGGCGGAACACTCGATCCGCAATCTCAAGCAGGCGAAATGGGCTTACTTCAGCCTTATCAATCGCCCAATTTAATAAAAATTATAGAAAAATTTAGAGATCCTGCAAAATTAAAAGGAAACTATACATCTGCCGTCTATATGGGGATTTTAGGTTTTGGGGTGAATTTAGATCGTCTAAAACAACTTGGCATTGAAAAAGTACCTACAACTTGGGCAGATTTGCTTGATCCTCGCTTAGCTGGAGAAATTCAAATTGCCGATCCACAAAGTTCTGGCACGGCATATACAACGATTGCAACCTTTGTTCAACTTTGGGGTGAAGATAAAGCCTTTGAATATTTTAAGAAGTTGCACAAAAACATTTCTCAATATACAAAATCTGGAATAACACCTGCTCGTAATACTGCTCGTGGAGAAACCGCTATTGGTATTGGCTTCTTACACGATTACTCGATTGAGAAGAAAAATGGGGCTAATATTGAAATTGTTGCTCCAACAGACGGCACAGGCTATGAACTAGGTGGTATTAGTATCCTTAAAGGTGCAAGAAATTTAGACAATGCAAAATTATTTGTTGATTGGGCTTTATCTAAAGAAGCTCAAGAGCTTGCTTGGAAAAAAGGTGATGCATTCCAAGTGCTTACTAATATGGACGCAGAGCAATCACCTTATTCGCTCAATCCAGCTAAACTTAATTTGATAAACTATAATTTTGATAAATACGGCTCAAGTGAGGAACGTAAATACTTAATTGACAAATGGCTAACAGAAGTTAAATTAGCTCACTAATTCTATAATTTTTGCTTTCTATTTACATTCAGCCTTATTTACAGGGCTGAATGTTTCTATGCCTTGTTATACAAAATGATTTGTGAGGTTTTATGCCAACATCTTTTTTCTCTCGCCCTACTTTTTGGGTCTGTTTAGCTTTAGTTGCATTTGGCGTATTGCCTACTCAAGCTTTAGACTATGGTTTATTCGACTCTAGCCGTGATGAAATCTTCAATGCTATGGGGTGGGCAAGTTTTAGTATTACTTGGGCATGGTTTCTCCCTCTTGTACTTTTTCTTATTCCACAAAACAATGATCGTAATACTGCAATTTTCACTTTGCTCGGCAGTATTACGCTTTTTGCTTTTGTCCTTATTTCTGCCATTATCTGTAAAATTGCCTTAGGTTATGCTGTTCTTTTTTTAATCTTTGCGTTAATAGGGCTAACAACAAATGCGTTAGCTACATTTAAAATAATGCAAGGCGATCGATTTATCATTGCATCATTGCTAATTATTCTTTTACTTATTGTCTTTTTTATTCTCTATCCAACTGTAGCAATTTTTATTTCAATGCTATTTAACGGTAATGAATTTGTACCAAGCCAAGTATTAGATATTCTAAAACAGCCTTATATCTTACGGGTTATTGGAAACTCATTAAGTGTCGCTGCAACAGTTGGGATACTCTCTACTCTATTTGGGTTAGCCTTTGCGTTATATACCACTCGGATTGCAAAACGTACCGCCGTTATTGGTAAAATTTTCTCCATTTTACCGATTGTTACCCCCCCATTTGTTGTCGGACTAGGCGTAACCCTAATGCTCGGGCGTTCAGGCTATGTAACCGCATTTTTAGTAGAATATTTAGGTTTTAATACGAACTGGCTGTATGGGTTTACGGGTATCACTATCGCCCATACATTAGCTTTAACACCAATGTCATTTATGATTTTAGAGGGTGCATTAAAATCAATTCACCCATCGGTAGAAGAGGCTGCCTATACCTTACGTGCTAACCGCTATCAAACATTCGCCCATATTATTTTCCCGCTATTAAAACCAGCCTTAGCCAACTCATTTTTAGTGGTTGTCATTCAATCTCTCGCTGATTTTAGTACGCCATTGGTATTAGGCGGGAATTTTGATGTGATTGCCACCCAAATCTATTTTTACATTGCAGGCTCACAGCTAGACTATGTCTCTGCAAGCACACTTGGAACGCTATTACTACTCTTCTCATTAGTTATTTTTGTGGTGCAATATCTCTGGATAGGCAACCGCTCTTACGTTACCGTATCAGGCAAATCTTATCGGGGAGATGTACAAGATCTTCCAAGCGGTCTGAAGATCATTATTATTTGCAGTTTAGGATTTTGGGTGCTATTCAATGTAGTGCTATACGGCAGTATTTTCTATGGAAGTTTCACCGTAAACTGGGGGGTCGATTACACCCTTACCTTGAAAAATTACAGTGATCTCTTCGGGCAAGGATTTAATGATGGAGCTTGGCCATCGTTAATTCAAACAGTCATTTTTGCAGCAACTGCTGCCCCAATCACGGCTATTTTTGGCTTACTTATTGCCTACATCACAGTACGCCGTGATTTCAAAGGTAAGAAAACCCTTGAATTTATGACCTTACTCTGCTTTGCTGTACCAGGTACTGTCGCAGGTGTTTCCTATATTATTGCATTTAACAATACACCGATTTATCTCACAGGCACAGGGATTATTATTATTTTATCTATGGTAATGAGAAATATGCCCGTAGGTATGCGTGCAGCAATCGCAGGGCTTGGGCAACTAGATAAATCATTAGACGAAGCCTCTCTCTCGCTTAAAGCTAGCTCATTTAAAACCATTTTCTTTATTGTGTTACCTTTACTTAAACCTGCATTACTTTCTGCCCTAATTACCAGTTTTGTACGGGCAATGACCACTGTAAGTGCCATTATTTTCTTAGTTACAGCAGATACACGGGTAGCAACATCTTATATATTAAATCGAGTTGAAGATGGCGAATATGGCATTGCAATTGCTTACGGATCAATTCTAATTATCGTAATGATGAGCATTATTTTATTATTTGATTGGCTTGTCGGCGAAACTCGTATCGCAAAATCAAAAGCCAAACAAGTGACAACGTAACGATATTGGACAAAATAGGAAATAGCAAAATAATTGATTAACTTATCGCTTGCTATTTAAATTTGCTCAAAAATGAATGGAACAACATAGAATGGAACAACAAAACGATTTTTTAGTGTTAAAAAATGTAACGAAATCTTTTGGTAAAAGCACGGTAATTGATAACCTTACTCTATCAATTAAAAAAGGGACAATGGTAACACTACTCGGTCCATCTGGCTGCGGTAAAACTACGGTTTTACGCCTAGTGGCTGGATTAGAAAACCCAACGAGTGGTCAAATTTTTATTGAAGGAGAAGATGTTACACATAACTCAATCCAGCAACGTGATATTTGTATTGTTTTCCAATCTTATGCTCTATTTCCCCATATGTCTATTGGTGATAACGTGGGATATGGGCTAAAAATGCAAGGTGTACCCAAAGCAGAACGTCAATTACGGATTAAAGAAGCATTAGAATTAGTGGATTTAGCTGGATTTGAAGATCGGTATGTCGATCAAATTTCAGGTGGGCAACAACAACGGGTTGCCCTTGCTCGTGCGTTAATTCTTAAACCTAAAGTGTTACTCTTTGATGAACCACTCAGCAACCTTGATGCGAACCTTCGTCGCTCAATGCGAGAAAAAATCCGTGAATTACAACAGCGGTTGAATATTACGTCCCTGTACGTTACTCACGATCAATCGGAAGCCTTTGCTGTATCTGATGAAGTGATTGTAATGGATAAAGGGCGTATCAAACAAAAAGATAGTGCCAAAATGCTTTATTTGGAACCAAACTCGCTCTTTCTTGCTAATTTTATGGGGGAATCCACCATTTTTAACGGAAAGCGACAAGGCAACCAAATTACTATCGGACAATACCAATTTACTCTCTCTAACGCAGAGCGATTTAATGTACCAAATGGCAACTGTTTAATCGGTATTCGTCCTGAGTCTATCCAACTATTACCTCACGGTGAGGATATCCAACGCTGTGAAATTAAACACACGGTATATATGGGGGCGTACTGGGAAATTATCGCTCATTGGCAAGGAAAAGATATCTTAGTCAATCTTAACCCTGAACATTATGATGAAAATCAGACAGACTACTACCTACACTTATCACAAACAGGAGTATTTTTACTTAATTGCGAATAACAAGCGGTTAGATAAACTATAAAAAATGCCCTTACTCTTTAATAGAATAAGGGCATTACATAACTAAGTAAAAATTAGAAATCCATTAACTCTTTTTCTTTATCTGCTAAAACTTCATCAACTTTTTTGATATATAGATCTGTCAATTTTTGGATTTCATCTTGTGCTTTACGCTCTTCGTTTTCGCTGATCTCTTTCTCTTTTTCTAATGCTTTCACTTTTACATTTGCATCACGGCGAATATTACGAATAGCAACTTTACCTTGCTCTCCTTCGCTTTTTACAATTTTAATTAAATCACGGCGACGCTCTTCTGTTAATGGAGGTAATGGTACACGAATAGTTGTACCTGCTGAAGACGGGTTTAACCCTAAATCTGACGTTAAAATTGCTTTTTCGATGATGCTAATTAATGAGCGGTCAAACACACTGACTGCTAAAGTACGAGCATCTTCCGCCACAACATTGGCTAACTGACGTAATGGAGTTGCTGAACCGTAATAATCGACTTGAATGCCATCTAATAGGCTCGGTTGCGCACGTCCTGTACGAATTTTTGAAATATGTCCTTTCAATGCTTCAAGGCTTTTTTCCATACGCTCTTGTGTATCTTTTTTAATTTCATTGATCATTATAATGTTCCTTTAAATAAACGCTAAATTCCACCAATTCTACCTAATTTCAATGCTTTTTCCTAGTGTTAAGTTCAAAGCCTTATGATAGACTTCTTAAATAATACCGCTTACTCGCGGTTAGCTTTAACAATTTTTTGCAAAAGGAGAATTCAATGTATCAACAACAAATTCTAGCTGAATTAGAAGAAGCAGCTGAAGTCTTAAATAAATTTATTACAGACAAACATAACCTTGAGCTAATTCAACAGGCTGCATTATTGATTGCGGATAGTTTTAAACAAGGTGGTAAAGTACTTTCTTGCGGTAATGGGGGATCTCATTGTGATGCAATGCACTTTGCGGAAGAATTAACAGGGCGTTATCGTGAAAATCGTCCTGGCTATCCTGCTATTGCCATTTCCGATGTGAGCCATTTAAGTTGCGTAAGTAATGATTTCGGCTATGAATATGTCTTTTCCCGTTTTGTTGAAGCCGTTGGGCAAAAAGGCGATGTATTATTTGGGTTATCTACCTCAGGAAATTCTAAAAACGTGCTAAATGCAATCAAAGCAGCGAAGCAAAAAGGAATGAAAGTGATTGCTTTAACAGGCAAGGACGGTGGCGAAATGGCAGGACTTGCAGATGTTGAAATCCGAGTACCGCATTTCCGCTATGCAGACCGTATTCAGGAAATCCATATCAAGGTTATTCATATTTTAATGATGTTAATTGAATTTGAAATGGCAAAAAGTGCTTAAAATAAAAAAGGGTCGTGAGACCCTTTATTTTTTGATAAGAAATTATTACTCGTTATTCTCTTGTTTTTTACTTTTTTTCCACTTCCAAAGAACAAATAACCCACCAAGAAACAGTATTACCCAAATAGCAATTTGACCTTTATGGACTTGAGCTTCTAACCAATCTAAATTTTTTGCCCCAAAATCGCCTAAATAGATCCAAATAGGAACAGAAATAATAGCCGCACAAAAATCAACTAATACAAATCGAACATAATTAACTCGCAATGTAATACCTGATACTAAGTACACCACCGCACGCAAGCCAGGTAAAAAACGGGCAACAAACAGTAATTTTGTTCCTTGTTTCTCAAAACGCTCTTGAACAGCAGCAAATCGTTTCGGTGTGGCAATATTTCGAATTAACGGAAATTTAAGGATTTTTTCCCCATAGATTCTCCCAAGCCAGTACATCGTACTATCACCGACTAATACACCAAATAAACTAACGACAAGCATCCAGTGAACATTGGTATATCCCAGCCCAGAAATAACGCCACCTGATACTAAGGTAATATCTTCGGGAATTGGCACACCAAAACCACAAATAAGTAAAATAAAAAAAACGGCCCAATAGCCGTAGCTACTAAAAAATTCAATTAAATATTCCATTTATACCTCAAGGTTATGCTAATTTTCTCACCGACTGTCTGATGACTAATTCAGGATGAAATTCTAAAATCGTTGGCTGATAACTTTTTTCTTCACGTTGAATACGATCCAATAAAATATCCAGTGCAGATCGTCCTAAACGGGCTTTAGACTGATGAACTGTCGTTAAAGGTGGAGCATAGAAACGAGAATTATGAATATTATCATACCCGATCACAGAAATATCCTGTGGAACAGATAGCCCTTTCTCAGTAATGGCTGAAATTGCCCCTAACGCCACTGTATCACAGGAGCAAACTACTGCCGTCGGCAATTTTTGCTGGCTTAAAATATGATTCATACTTTCATAGCCAGCCTCTGGCTCAAAATCATTTTCGACAATCCATTCATCACGAATGAGCAAGCCTGCTTCACTCATTGCTTTCACATAACCATCAAACCGTGCTTTACTAATCGTTTTTACTAATTCACCTGCAATAATTGCAATATCTCGATGTCCATTTTCAATTAAATACCGTGTTGCAAGATAACCACCTTCCAAACCATTATCCAAAATGCGATCACTTTTATTATCATTCGGCCCCCAGTCCATTACAACCATTGGTACATTTGTTCCGTTAAATAATGCTAACGAATTTTCAGTATATTCCGAACACATCACTAAAATACCATCTACTCGCTTTTTAACCAACATATCTAAATGGTTTTGAATTTTCTCAGGGTCATTTTGCGTATTACATAAAAAAAGTGAATAGCCTTTTTGATAACAATGCTCTTCAACTGCCAACACAATTTCTGCGAAATAGGGAGCTTGGCTAGTTGTAATGATCATTCCAATTGATTTAGTCGTATTTACTTTTAAACTACGAGCCACTGCACTTGGCGAATAATTCAATTCAGAAACGGCATTCCACACTGCTTTAACGGCCTCTTCAGACACAAAACGAGTTTTATTGATCACATGCGAGACTGTGGTAGTTGAAACGCCTGCTAATTTGGCAACATCTTTAATCGTAGCCATAATGCCCTCACACTAAAAAATTAGTCGCATTATAGCCAATTTTGACAAATTTCTTAACTAAATAACCGCTTGCATTGCATTTTTCTTTAATCGTTCTACAATAGTAAAAATTATTTATAAATATGGAGAATTAAAATGGGTACTTTTGGTTATGCAATGCTTGCCGTAGTAGGTTCATTAGGTATTATCGTACTTTTTGCTTCAAATATTTTCTAACTCTACTGCCGAATAAAGACGCCTTTAGGCGTCTTTCTCTTTTATAATCCAAACTATTATGAAAAAACTCAATTTTGCCTCTGTCGCTTTTAATCATACTCAAACCCCTATTTCTGAACAATTTGATGATATTTATTTCTCTACGTTAGATGGCGTTGCCGAAAGCCAATATGTTTTCCAAGAAGGCAATCAGATTTGGGAAAAATGGCAACATCACTCTAGAGAATTTTTTGTTATTGCTGAAACAGGTTTTGGTACAGGGCTAAATTTTTTAGCGGTTGCCCAACGTTTTCAACAATTTCGAGAAGAATTTCCCACTCATCACCTTAAACGGCTCTATTTCATCTCTTTTGAGAAATTCCCACTCAACACTGATCAACTGATTGAAATTCATCAGCGATATCCCCAATTTGTAAACCTTTCTGCTCAACTCACCGCTTGTTGGCAACCAAGACAAGTTGGCTGTCAGCGTTATCATTTTGAACAGATTTACCTCGATCTCTGGTTTGGTGATATTACTGATAATCTTCCACAATTAGGCGACAATTATAATTCCAGTATTGATTGTTGGTTTTTAGACGGATTTTCTCCCGATAAAAATCCAGAAATGTGGAGTGAACAGCTTTATCGCCAGCTCTTTCGTTTAACTCGCAACGGTGGTAGTTTTGCTACTTTTACAGCATCAAGTAACGTTAGACGAGGCTTACAAGCGGTCGGATTTGAAGTAAAAAAACGTAAAGGATTTGGTAAGAAACGAGAAATGTTATGGGGAGAAAAGCCATTAGCTAGCCCAGACGCTCCTTACGAGTATCCCTATTTTTACTCCCATCACCCTGATACCAATTTAAACAATACCGATATTGCTATTGTTGGCGGAGGAGTGGCTAGCCTATTTTTAGCATTATCTCTGCTAGAACGAGGAAAAAGTGTAACCCTTTACTGCCAAGACGAACAACTAGCCCAAAATGCATCTGGCAACTTACAAGGAGCAATTTATCCACAACTAAGCGATGATGACGAACGAAATGTCCGATTTTATGTTCATAGCTTTGATTATGCTTTACAACGTTTAAATAAACTGGCACAAGCGGTTGATTTTGAACACGATTTTACGGGAGTTGCCCTTTATGCTTACAATGAAAAAACGCAACAAAAGCTGCAAAAACTAGCAGAACAAGGCTGGGATTTTAATCTGTTCCAGTTACATTCTGCTGAACAATTAACCGAAAAAATTGGGCTGCCTGTAAAAAACGGTGGTGCATTTATTGCCTCTGGCGGTTGGATTTCTCCTCTACAACTCGTTCAAAATAGTTTTGCTTATCTCGAAACTTTAGGGCTAAAAATTATTCTTAATCATCGAGTTGAAAATCCTAAATTTGAATATAATAAATGGCACTGGCAATATCAAAACCAACATTTTTCACATCAAATATTAGTACTTGCCAATGGACACACACTCACGGAATTTCAGCAAACAGCAGGGATTCCACTTTATCCTGTTCGAGGGCAAGTCAGCCAAGTACCTACCAACAATACGTTACAACGACTCAAATGTGTTGTGTGTTATGATGGCTATATCACACCGATGTCTGCTTCACAAAGCCATTGTATTGGGGCAAGCCATTTACGAGATAATTCAGAAACCACTTTTAGCCTCATAGAACATCAGCAAAACCTTGCAAAATTACAAGATAATTTAACCTCTTGCGAATGGACAAAATCTATTGATATTTCAAAAAATCAAGGAAAAGTGGGTATTCGATCTGCCTTTAGAGACAGAATTCCAATGGTAGGTGCTGTGGCAAATTTCGCTCGCCAAAAAGAACAATTTGCTAATCTCTTTAATCAACGCCGAAGAAAAGAGAGCATTGAAAAAGCAGAATGTTACCCGAATTTATATCTACTGGCGGGGCTTGGTTCTCGAGGTCTGACAACAGCACCGTTACTTGGTGAATTACTGGCAAGCCAAATTTGTGGAGAACCCCAACCACTTAGCCAAGATATATTGCAAGCTCTAAGCCCTAATCGAACTTGGATTAGACAATTACTACGCGGTAGAAAAATTGACTAAAATTTAAGTAAGCAGACACTGAATACCTAGATTATTTAGCAATAAAAAAGCGAGCTATATGCTCGCTTTTTCTAGGCTTTTATAGATAAAGAGAAATTAAGCATTACCGCCAGTGATTTTAGCAACTTCAGCTGCAAAATCTTCTTCAACTTTCTCAATACCTTCACCAACTTCTAAACGTACAAAACCAGTTACATCTGCACCTTGTTCTTTTAAGAATTCACCAACAGATTTTGATGGATCCATAACGAATGGTTGACCAGTTAATGATACTTCACCTGTAAATTTCGCCATACGACCTTCAACCATTTTCTCAGCAATAGCTTGTGGTTTACCAGACTCCATTGCGATAGCAATTTGAATTTCACGTTCTTTTGCAACAACTTCAGCAGATACGTCTTCAGGTTTTACAAACTCTGGACGGCTTGCTGCAACGTGCATTGCAACTTTCTTAAGTAATTCTTCATTTGCATTTACGCCAGCAACTAATACACCAATTTTCGCACCGTGTAAGTATGAACCTAATACTTCGCCTTCTAAGAATGAAACACGGCGAATATTCATATTTTCACCGATTTTTGCAACTAATGCTGCACGTTTTTCTTCAAAATGTGCTTGTAATGCTTCAATCGTGATTCCTTTATTTGCTAATGCGTAATCAGCAACTTCATTACCTAATTCTAAGAAACTTGCATCTTTTGCTACGAAATCAGTTTCACAGTTCATTTCAACTAATACGCCAAAACCTGCACCAATACGAGCAAGAATTACACCTTCAGCTGCAACACGACCAGCTTTTTTAGCTGCTTTTGCTTGACCAGATTTACGCATATTGTCAATTGCTAATTCGATATCACCATTTGCTTCAACTAACGCTTTTTTACATTCCATCATACCTGCGCCAGTACGCTCACGAAGCTCTTTTACGAGTGCTGCTGTAATTTCAGCCATTTTTTATTCCTCTTAAATTATATATAAAGAAAAGCAGGGAACAAACCGCCCCTGCTTCACAAGTTATGATAAGGGCTTGAGCCTTAGAAAAATTATTCTGCTGCTACTTCTTCTGCCATTACAACGGTTTCTTCGCCACGACCTTCTTTGATTGCCGCTACTGCTGCATCTAAGTAAAGTTGGATCGCACGAGCTGCATCATCGTTACCAGGAATAATGTAGTTTACACCATCTGGATCTGCGTTTGTATCAACGATAGAGAATACAGGGATACCTAAGTTGTTCGCTTCTTTAATTGCAATATGTTCGTAATCTGCACCGATAACAAAAATTGCATCAGGAAGACCTGCCATATCTTTAATACCACCTAAACTTAATTCTAATTTTTCAAGTTCACGGGTACGCATTAACGCTTCTTTCTTAGTAATTTTATCGAAAGTGCCGTCTTGAGTTTGAGCTTCTAACTCTTTTAAACGTTTAATTGATTGACGAACGGTTTTCCAGTTAGTCAACATACCACCTAACCAGCGGTGATTTACGTAAAATTGTTGGCTCTCTAATGCTGCTGCTTTTACTGCATCAGACGCTGCACGTTTTGTACCAACGAAAAGGACTTTACCGTTATTGCTTGCAATGCGTGTTAATTCTACTAACGCATCATTGAACATTGGTAATGTTTTTTCTAAGTTAATGATATGAACACCATTACGAGCACCGAAAATGAATGGTTTCATTTTTGGGTTCCAGTAACGAGTTTGGTGACCGAAGTGAACGCCCGCATTAAGCATATCGCGCATAGATACTTGTGCCATAAAATTTTCCTTTTATAAAGTTCCGCCTTAACGGAAGGGTTTTGCCTCCACATACCCTGAAAAACCGACCACTAAAAGCTAATGCTTTTAACAGCACCCCGATAATCAGTTAATGATATGTGTGTGATTTTGGGTTAAATTAAATTGTTTTTCTGCTTTTTAGCGAGTAAAAAGCGGACAAATTTTACAGGAAAATCTGTAAAAAAGCGAGATTTTTTTATCATAAGAAATGATGATTTTCATTGTTTATGCAAAACTTACTAAAAAACTACCGCTTGCTCCAATTATTTCTATTTCTTTTTAGTAGGACGCTGCCAGCCTTGAATATGACGCTGTGGCACTCTGCTGATTACTAACTCATTCTCTGCAATATCTTTAGTAACCGTTGAGCCAGCGCCAATCGTTGAGCCACTCGCAATCGTAACAGGTGCAACTAACTGACTGTCTGAGCCAACAAAGACATTATCACCAATTACTGTTTTAAATTTATTTGCTCCATCATAATTACAGGTAATTACCCCCGCACCAATATTACACCCTTTGCCAATATCTGCATCACCGACATAGGCAAGGTGATTTACTTTAGAGCCTTGTGCAATTTGTGCATTTTTTATTTCAACAAAATTACCAATATGTGTTTCAGGCGCTAATTCGGTGCCAGGGCGTAAACGAGAAAATGGACCAATACGAGCATCTTCACCAATAGTGGCTTGCTCAATGACGGAATACGGCTTAATTTCAACATTATCTTCCACTATACAATTTTTAAGAATTACACCCGCACCAACTTTAACTCTATTACCTAAGATAACGTCGCCCTCAATAATAACATTAACATCAATTTCAACATCTTTACCGTGTTTCAAACTGCCTCGTAGGTCAAAACGTTGTGGATCCAAAATGGTTACGCCAGCCAATAATAATTTTTCTGCCTGTTTTTGTTGAAAATAGCGTTCAAGAGCCATTAGCTGTAAGCGATTATTTGCTCCCTCTACTTCCATTAAATCTGTTGCCTGAATAGTTTTAACTTCAAAGCCATCACAATTTGCCATTGCAATCACATCAGTAATGTAATATTCACCTTGGGCATTGTTATTATCTAATTGTGAGAGCCATTTTCTAAAACTTTTTCCGCTAGCAACCATTACGCCCGTATTGATCTCTTGAATTTTAAGTTGCTCTTCCGTTGCATCTTTCTGTTCAACAATACCCACCACCGATCCGTTATGGCGTAAAATACGACCATAACCTGTCGGATTATCTAATACAACAGTGAGTAATCCAATCCCATTTTCTGGTTTCACGGCAATTAGCTTTTCTAATGTTTCTTTAGTAATTAAAGGTGCATCACCGTATAGCATTAAAATATTTTCATCATCAGCAAAAAATGGGGCAGCCTGTTGCATAGCGTGTCCTGTGCCTAATTGTTCCGCTTGATGTACCCAATTTACTGGTTCTGACTGCAAACGTTGCTGTAATAATTCACCCTCGTGTCCATAAATAAGATGAATATTATCCGCATTAAGTTGTTTTGCCGTATCAATCACATGTTTAACCATTGCTTTACCTGCAATGGGATGAAGCACTTTCGGCAAATCTGAATACATTCGTGTTCCTTTACCTGCAGCTAAAATTACCACACTTAATTTATTCATTTGAAATCCTTAAACAGAAAAAAATCACTAACATTCTACCGAAATATAGGTAGAAATAAAAATAAACAAGCGGTTAGATCTTCACATTATTTTGCAATTTCGCATTTGCAAATTATTGGTCAAATCTAACCGCTTGCTATCTGATAAAATAATTATTTGATTTTTGTATTCACTTGATTTTCATCAAATTCCATTAGCGGTTTATGCTCACTCGCTAAGAAAGTGTAAATAACAGGTAACACAAACAGAGTAAAGATCGTTCCTATCGCTAAACCTGCTACAATAACAATCCCAATACTAAAACGCATAACTGCCCCCGCTCCTGTTGCAAATAACAATGGTACTAATCCTGCAATCATTGCGGCAGTTGTCATTAAAATTGGGCGTAACCGAATTTTTGCAGCATAGAAAATTGCTTCTGCTCTTGATTTGCCGTGATGAAGCTGTTCTTCTTTTGCTACTTCACACATCAAAATACCGTGTTTAGTGATCAAACCGACCAACGTAATCAAGCCCACTTGCGAATAAATATTTAAAGTGGAACCAGATACACCTGCCAATCCTAAAATATTTAGCACAAATAATGATCCACTAATTGCTAAAGGCACAGACACTAAAATCACTAACGGATCACGCCATGATTCAAACTGAATAGCTAGTACTAAATAAATCATCACAACTGCCAGTGAAAAAGTAATCGCTAAGGCATTACCCTCTTGTTTGTACTGACGAGACTCACTCATAAAGTCATATTGATAACCAGCTGGTAAAATTTCTGCTGCTTTTGCTTCTGCCCAAGCAACCGTATCCCCCATTGATCCCGATAAAATACCTGTAATTTTTGCTGAATTTAACTGATTTAGACGGCTTAAACTTGCTGGTCTTGTTTCTAATTTCATCGTAACAAATGCACTTAACGGTATAGAGTCGCCATTACTTGCTGTAACAAAATAATTACCAAGATCTTGTGGATTTAAACGATTTCTACGTTCAACTTGCGACACTATATTATAAGGGCGGTTATCAATATCAACTCTAGCTAACGTTGCGCCAGATAAATAGCTCCCCAATGTTGAGCTGATTTGTTGTACTGTAATACCATAAGTCCCTAATTTCTCACGATCTAAATTGATCCGCATTAATGCTGTATCAAATTTCAAGTCTAAGGTACTGAAGAAGAATTTACCTGAACGTTGTGCCTCTAATAAAAATTGCTGTGCAACTTCTGCTAATTTAGTGTAATCATTAGCAGTCGTAATCACTAACGAAAACGGTAAATCGCTCTCACCGGTTGAAATTTCAGGGACTGGGAATGCCATTATAGATACTTCAGCAACACGTTGTATGATTTGGTTAATAGCCCCTAATACTTCTGTCTGCGAACGAGTACGCTCACTCCAATCGACTAACGGTAATAATGCAAATGCACTATTACTACTCGGATAGCCCGGCATAATTTGAGTAGCACTTACTTCTGGAATTTTTTGTGTTTCATTTGCAAAAGGTACCATAATATCTTGAATGTAATCTAAATTTACGTTTGACGGCCCATTTGCAATCGCCATAAGAATGCCACGGTCTTCTGAGGGTGCAAGCTCGGTTGGCAATGATTTCAATAAGAACGGAACTGTTGAGAATATAGCCAATGCAAAAACTAACATTGATTTACGCATTGTCATCACAAAACTAAGCATATTCGTATAACAGGTTGTCATTTTTGTAAGAAAACCATCAACACAACGCTCTAATTTACTCTGCTTACCTTCTTCCGTTTTTTTCAAAATTCGGCTTGACATCATTGGTGATAATGTTAATGCCGCTACGCCTGAAATAAATACGGACCCTGCTAAAGTTAAAGCAAACTCTTTAAACAATGTTCCTGTAATTCCACCCATTAACGCCATTGGTGAATACACTGCCATTAAGGTTACTGTCATAGCAATAACAGGTGTTGCAATTTCTCGTGTACCAATAATTGCAGCTCTAAATGGTGTTTCTCCCTCTTTAATATGGCGGTCGACGTTTTCAAGTACGACAATCGCATCATCAACAACTAAACCGATAGCTAAAATTAACCCAAGTAAAGTTAGCAAATTCAGAGAGAAGCCAAAGCCCTGCAACACCATTATTACCCCAACGAGTGAAATTGGAATGGTAATAATTGGGATAATCATTGCACGGAATGAACCTAAAAATAGGGTAATCACAACTAAAACAATGAGTGTTGCTTCAAAGATAGTTTTAATTACTTCTTGGATAGAACTATTGATGGCAATAGTTTTATCATACATCACCTCTAGTTCCATTGATGCGGGAACATCTTTTTTGATTTTATCAAATAACGGATATAAATTTTTAGCAACGGTTAATGAGTTAGCCGTACTCGCTGCCTCAACGGCAAGAACAACTGCATCGGCTCCATTTACAATAGCACGACTATTATCGTTATTTTTATCTAATTCAATTTTTGCAATATCTTTTAATTTAATTTGCTGACCGCTTGCGGTAGTACGCACAACTAAATTACTTAACTGCTCAACATTGCGTGTAGTAGATTCCACTTTATTTGCATAAGCAGTGAAATAACCATTGGTATTACCTGCCGCAGTTTGCACATTGTTAACAGACAACGAAGCCATAACTTCTGGAGCAGATAGCCCAAGCCCCGCCATTTTATCTGGATCTAACCAAATCCGTAGCCCAAAATCTGTTCCACCAAATATTGTTACTTTTGAAACACCACTTACAGTGAATAATTGTGGCTTCACTACACGTTCCACATAATCTGTAATTTGAGGTGCTGAAAGTTGATTAGATGCAAAGCGAACAAACATTATCGCTTCCATTGAGCCATTTGACGCTGAAATAGAAGGATCTTCAATTCCTAATGGCAACTCTGAACGAACCGCATTCACTTTTGATGCAATGTCTGCCACAGCAATACCTGGATTAGTATTCAACCGCATTTTAATCGTGATCCTACTACTATTTGCAGCGCTTGATGAGGTGATATAATCTATATTGTTTGCTTGTGCAATTGACTCCTCTAATTTAGAAGTAACAAACGATTGCATTGTTTCCGCATCAGCCCCTGGATAAACAGTTGAAACCGTTACAATAGTATTTACCATTTCAGGATATTCACGCACTTGCAGCTTAAATATCGCTTGCAATCCTAAAATAACAATAACGATACTGATACTTATAGCTAAAACAGGTCGTTTAATAAAAATATCGGTAAATTTCATCATTTTCCTCAATTATAAACGTGTATTTTTAGAAGGTTGTGTTGTTCCTACACCTGCTTTATCAGATATTTCAACCAACGCATTATTATGTAACCGTTGGAAACCACCCGTTACAATCGTATCACCTACTTTAACACCAGAGATTAACTGTGCATAAATTCCTTGACGATCTGCAGTTTTTACTTCGACTTGTTTTACTCGAGCTAATTTATTGACATTATCTCCATACATTTTAGATTGCTCAAATTTTGCTTTTTCTTCTGCTGATAAAGGCTCAATCACATAGGCACTTTCACCATACATTGTGTAAGTAACAGCAATTTGTGGGACAACAACCTGTTCTCTTTCTGTTGGTAATGCAATGCGTAAACGAGCAAACATACCTGAATAGAGTTTATCTCTACCATCTACTGTTGCCTCAAGCTCAACTAAACCTGTCGATTTATTTACTGCGGGATCAATGGCAGAAATACGTGCATCAAATGTTTGTCCTGATAATGCATCTGCGGATACAGTTACTTTTTGTCCAAAAGAAAGACGTTCTAAATCCGTTTGAGGCAATGTAAAGCTTACTTTCATTTTACTGCGATCTTCTACTCGCACGATTTCAGTCCCCATATTGATGTATTGACCTACATTGATTTTAACGATCCCAGCCTGACCATCAAATGGAGCATAAATCTGGCGGCGCTTAATTGATGCTTTTAACGATTCAATATTCGCAACTAACTGATTATAAGCTGAACGGGCATTGTCTAATTCTGATTTTGATGCGCTATTTGAAGCAATTAACGTTTGAAAACGGTTATAGGTTGCTTGCACACTAGGCAATTGGGCTTCCATTGCACGCAAAGATGCCTGTTCTACCGAACTATCTAATTCTACTAATAGCTGTCCTTTTTTTACTATATCGCCTGATTTCACCAAAATATGATTAACCGTACCACTGACTTGAGAACTTAACATCGCTCCTTGATTTGGGCGAACATAACCTACTGCTTCAATAGCAGGAGTCCACTCTTTACCTTCAACTTTCATTACAGTTACTAATGATGATTTCTCTGGGGCAGATTTTGCATAGGCCGCCTTTTGCTGATCAATAAACATATTGAGGCCAACAACACCGATAAAAATCAGTGCGACCAATAATAAAATCAAGACAAAGCCAAATCTTTTAAGAAA
This sequence comes from Vespertiliibacter pulmonis, assembly GCF_013377275.1. Taxonomy (NCBI): domain Bacteria; kingdom Pseudomonadati; phylum Pseudomonadota; class Gammaproteobacteria; order Pasteurellales; family Pasteurellaceae; genus Vespertiliibacter; species Vespertiliibacter pulmonis. The sequence goes on along the minus strand of NZ_CP016615.1, from coordinate 1,624,464 downwards.
AGAGGGCTTTTTAACTGCATCTGACATAGTTGCTCCATTATTAAACTAGAATTACTCTCCCTCATACATAAGCCATTTTCAATAACTCTCTTATGTTATCAGGTAAGCTTTTAGGGTTTATTCTTTTTAAAAATATTGATTATCTGCAAAATTTAGCTATTAAATAACCGCTTGTAGCAAAACAATAATGCAATAATAGTGGATAAACCAAAACCTAAAATAGCCGCCTATTCTACTATTTTTTGATTATTTAGCAAACACAAACATATCTCAATTTGAACTAAAACAAGTGCTTAGATCTTATTACTCGTTATACAAGTTCATAAATAACGCATTTTCAAACTGATTAAGGGGGGCTCGTTTAGTTTTACTTTCTATATTTTGCGAGGTGGAATAACCATTGATAAATTCAACAAAAGCAATCCGTTCTCCTCGCACATTGCTCATAAAACCTGCTAAATTATATACACCTTTTAATGCACCAGTTTTCGCAATAAGATTATTTGCTAAAGGAGCCGTAATTACTGATCCTCGACCAGATAATGTGCCATCTACTCCAGCAATTGGAAAGGTTTCAAACAAATGTAGTTGTTCCTCATTCTTTGCAATAAAAACAAGGGCATCTAACATTGTTTGAGCATTCACTAAATTATGACGAGAAAGTCCTGACCCATCAACAATAACACCATTTGCCAAATCAATATTTGCCTGTTTTTTTAAAATATCTCTTAGTGCTTGGCTTGCAAGCGGAAAGCTGGCAGAGCGTTTATATTTTTGATTAGCTATGGTACGAAAAAGGGTATCTGCAATCTGATTATCCGATTTCTTCATCATCTTTTTAACTAAATCAGAAAGTGGAACCGAATAATGCTCCGCTAACAACAAACCTGTCTGAGGCTTGGTTGCAACCTGTACTTGCCCGCTAAATTTAATACCACTGTGTTTTAATTTAGCTTGTATCATACTTGCCCCATAAGCTGTTGGATCTTGCACGGCAAAACTCAAACCAAAAGGTTTGTCTTGACGAGCCAAACAACCTTTAATATGGTAACGATTATTATCACTCACTACCGCATCAAGTAAACAATACGGAACGTCTGCATTTTCTGCTACATAAGCAGAACTGAATACTTGCACAGGATATTCTGCAGGTACATTGACCGTAACAGGACTCCCCGCAGGCTGACTAGCCTCTAAATTGGCATAAAAGCAGTTATGGTCAATATTGACGGCTGCAGGCTGTGCACTAAAACAGAGCGATAAATCATTCCAAATCCAGCCTGAAGCCTTATTATGACTCGTAAAAACGCTAGTATCGAGAATTAAATTTCCTGTAATTTGACGAATACCTTGCTTTCCTAACTCCTCAACTAATTTAGTTAATTGAATATGAGATAAAGTAGGATCGCCAGTAAATTTAGCAATTAAATCCCCTTTTAATGTGCCGTTTTCAATATTTCCTTTACTCAAAAAGGCTGTTTGAAAGCGAAAATCATCGGGAAGTGCCAGTTTAGTAGCTAATGCCGTAAATACTTTTTGTGTGCTCGCAGGTAACATAAATGCTTGGCTTTGATGTTCTGCAATAATTTGCCCTGTCTCCAAATTTTTAGCAATCACACTGACGGATACCCCCGCAGGTAAAGAAGATAATAATTCAGATACAGCGACTTTAGCTCCCGTTGATAGAGGAAAACTAACCAAAAAAATCAATAAAGTTTTAGAAAAAATATGGCGGAATGAAAACATAATCTAGGTTGCTATTTTTGAAAAGAAAATGAATAATATAGCTTTCAAAACAGCTCGTAAACAGTCAATTTACCACTTACAATAAAATTTGAAAGGATACATAATGAAACAAATTCCAATGACAGTTCGAGGGGCAGAACTACTGCGTGAAGAACTGGATTTTTTAAAAAATACACGCCGACCAGAAATTATTGCAGCTATTGCCGAAGCTCGTGAACACGGTGATTTAAAAGAAAATGCTGAATATCACGCCGCTCGTGAACAACAAGGTTTTTGCGAAGGAAGAATTCAAGAAATTGAAGGTAAATTAGGCAATGCTCAAATTATTGATATCACTAAAATGGAAAATACTGGAAAAGTAATTTTTGGAGCCACCGTTACTTTAGTGAATAACGACACCGATGAAGAAGTAACTTACCGCATTGTTGGGGACGATGAAGCCAATATTAAAGAAGGCTTAATTTCAGTCAATTCCCCGATTGCTCGTGGCTTAATCGGTAAAGAAATTGATGACACTGTCAATATCAAAACGCCTGGTGGAAATATTGAATTTGATATTTTAGATGTAAAATATCTGTAATCTACCAAAGAATAAATATTTACATAAAAGGGCTGATTTTCAGCCCTATATTTTTTATAACTATTGACTACAAATTATTCAAATCCAATACATCAGTCATATCAAATAATCCGTGTGGTTTGGTTTCAAGCCATTTTGCTGCTCGAACAGCGCCATTTGCAAATGTCATTCTGCTTGAGGCTTTATGGCTGATTTCTACACGTTCACCATCATTGGCAAACCATACGCTGTGCTCCCCCACAACATCACCGGCTCGGATAGTTGCAAAGCCAATTTCATCACGTTTACGTTCACCCGTAATGCCTTCTCTAGAAAAGACGCCGTGCGTTTTTAAATCACGCCCGAGGGCTTTAGCAATATGTTCTCCCATTGATAATGCTGTACCAGATGGAGCATCAACTTTATGCCGATGATGCGCCTCAATGATTTCAATATCACTATCATCACCCATTACTTTTGCCGCTTTTTCAAGTAATTTAAAGACTAAATTTACTCCAATACTATAATTTGAAGCAAACACAACAGCTATTTTTTCAGCCGCTGTGTAAATAGCTTGTTTTCCTTCCTCATCAAATCCTGTTGTGCCAATAACTATTTTTTTGCCGTGTTGTTGGCAAAAATTAAGGTAATCTAATGTGCCTTCAGGGCGAGTGAAATCAATTAAAAGATCAAATTGATCTGCTTGGCTTGCCAGATCATCACTGATCTTGATACCTATCACGCCAATACCAGCAACTTCGCCTGCATCTGCATTAACCAATGATGAACCTTTGCGAACAAACGCTGCACCTAACATTACATCCTCTGCTTGCTGTACTGCTTGAATTAGCTGACGCCCCATTCTGCCACCAGCTCCAACAATTCCAATTCTTAATGCCATTTTTACGTCCTTTCTACTCTTTTAACGTGTTTTTAATTATAAGCGGTTTGATTTTAGCAAAAATTTGTAAGCTTATCTTTCTTTGCTCATTTTTAGAAAAAATATATTACTATTTTCGCTTTTGAATTTCTGCCACGATTTTTAACAATAAAAAATCAGGGATAAATCGCCTGCCTAATACTAATATTTTATTGAGCCAATTTGGAATAATTACCGCTTTTCCGCACTGTTGCACAGCAATTTTTGCTACCTCTTCTGCTGATTGAACATTCAAGCGGTCAAATAATTTAGAATTTTGCAAATTTGCGGTTTTCTCAAATTCCGTTGCTGTTGTACCAGGGGCAAGGACAGATATTTTTATATTGCTCTCTTTTAACTCATAACGTAGTGCTTGGCTAAACGAAGTAACGAAAGCTTTGGTTGCATAATATACCGCCATTAACGGCCCAGGCATAAAACCTGCAACCGAAGACACATTCAGAATTTCACCTTGATTATATTTTTTCATTGGTTGCAAATAGCATTTGGTTAAAATCATTACCGCTTGAATATTCAAATTGACCATTGCAATGTTAGTTGCAAGATCTGTATCACTGAACTTGCCAAACACGCCTACCCCTGCATTATTGATTAGCCGAAAGACAAACCAGCCTTGCTGTTCAGTTATTGCAAACAGTGCTTGTGCATTTTCTGGGGAAGCGAGATCAAGTTCAATAATTTCAACATTTGTATATTCCTTTTGAAATTGCTCTAATCGATGTTTACGGCGAGCAACTAAGATCAAATATTCCCCTTGTTCAGCATATTTTTTGGCTAATGCGTAACCAATACCCGATGATGCCCCTGTAATCAAGGTATATTTTTTCATTACCACTCCGTATTTAGGTAAGATTAGCTATTTTCCTGTTCAAATTTCTGCATAAACTCAATTAACGCTTTCACGCCCTCAATCGGCATTGCGTTATAAATAGAAGCCCGCATTCCGCCTAATACTTTATGCCCTTTTAAGGCAAGTAGCCCACAAGCGGTTGCTTCTGCCACAAATTTTGCATTTAGTTCATCATTATCTGTGGTAAAAGTTACATTCATTAAAGAGCGGTTAGCTTTAGCAACTTGATTACGATAAAACGTGCTTTGATCCAAATAGTCATACAATAATTTTGCTTTAGCTTGATTACGTTCTTCAATTTTGGATATGCCACCTAAATTCAATAAATGCTTGAATACTAACGCACACAGATACCACGCAAACGTTGGTGGTGTGTTGATCATTGAATCGCTTTTTGCTTGTATTTCATAATTCCAAATAGACGGTGTTGCAAACCGAGCGTTGCCGATAAGATCTTCACGCACAATTACCATTGTAATTCCTGAAGGCCCTAAATTCTTCTGAGCACCTGCATAAATTAAGCCAAATTTGCTAATATCAATTTCACGAGATAGAATCGTTGAAGACATATCTGCCACCAATACTGCATTACCAACTTTAGGTAATTCAAAAATTTCAACACCACTGATTGTTTCATTAGGGCAATAATGTACATAATCATATTGATCTGCAATGTGGCTAAAATCTAAATTTCCAATGGTTAATCGCTCACCCTGTTCCAAAATTGAAATTTCATCAATCTCACAAAATAGACGAGCTTCTTTAGCTGCCGTTGCAGACCAATGCCCACTGTTTAAATATAAGGCTTTGCCTTTCTTACCAATTAAATTCATCGGGATAGCAGCAAATTGTCCCCTTGCTCCCCCTTGCAAAAATAGAACCTTATAATTATTTGGGATATTGTATAAAAGGCGAAAATCCTGCTCTGCTTGGGTAATCAGATCTATAAACGGCTTACCACGATGGCTAACCTCCATAACAGACGTTCCCAAACCTTGCCAATCTTGTAATTCTCTTTGAGCTTGCGCTAATACTTCAGGCGGAATCATTGCAGGTCCTGCACTAAAATTGAATAGATGCTTCATTGTATTTTTCCTTAAATGATTAAATTTTAATGGCTTGCCATTATTGCTTCAATTTCCTCAATCTCTTTCGGCACACCGCTAGTGAGATTTTTATTACCATATTCGGTAATCAGTAAATTATCTTCAATGCGAATACCGATGCCTTTATATTGTTCAGGTACATCGGCGTTTTTAGGAATATAAAGCCCAGGCTCAATTGTCAAAACCATACCAATTTGAAGTGGTCGATCTCGATCTACACCATAATCACCTACATCGTGTACATCTAAGCCTAGCCAATGCCCTAAACCGTGCATATAAAATGCTTTATAAGCCTTTTCCTCAATTAACTGTTCTACCTCACCTTGCAAAATACCCAAACGAACCATTCCTTCCGTCATAATACGAACGGCTTTATCATTTGCTAATTTGATTGAACTATTCGGTATAAGCAATTTTGCACTTTCTTTCATTGCCTCTAACACAATTTGATAAATTTCTTGTTGAGCAGGGCTAAATTTACCATTAATCGGAATAGTTCTAGTAATATCTCCTGCATACATAGCAAATTCTGCCCCAGAGTCTATCAATAATAATTCGCCGTCTTGAAGCACTTGATCATTTTCATTGTAGTGCAAAATACAGGCATTTTCTCCACTAGCAACAATCTGGTTATACGAAGCAAACCTTGCACCAAAACGGGAAAATTCGTGCTGAATTTCTCCCTCAATCTCCATTTCATACCGATTCGGACGGGTCTGTTTCATTGCACGAATATGTGCCATTGCCGAAATATGGCACGCTTGCTGTATTAGAGCGAGTTCATTCTCAGATTTAATTAAACGCATTTCTGATAACATTGGTTGCCAATCTATCATCACCGTTGGAGCAGCCTGACGCAGTGCCTTCATTTTATCAAAAGTGGCAAAAAGAATAACATCTCCCCATTCTTGAATACCTCGAGCGTAATAACAAGCGGTGAGATCCACCAATTTTTTTGCCAATTCAGTTTCAATATTCTCTATATCATAAGCGATATCAACGCCTAATAATTGGGGGGCATTTTCAAGCCCCAGCCGTCTGCCATTCCATGTTTCCATCAGTGGATCTTTTTCTCGGAGAAACAGTACAGTCTCACATTGCCCTGCTTTTTTCACGAGTAATAAGGCTGATTTTGGTTCTGCAAACCCAGTAAGATACCAAAAATAGCTATCTGGACGGAAAAGGTAATCACAATCACTATTACGTCGTTTTTCTGTTTCCGTAAACACAATTAACGCTGAATTATCTTGCATCTGGTCAAATACTCGCTGACGGCGTTGGGTAAATTCTACTTGGGGTAATTTTTGTAGATAGGCTAAATCCATCATAAAATCCTTATTGAAATTTGAAAAATTGTCGAAATTGTAACATAATTACGCTGAATAAATTTACAAATTTAATTAGCAAACACCCCCTTGCTCTTCATAAAATCACTCTTTCTTCAACTTTAGGGATATTAGAAAATGTTAAAAATCAATCAACTACTTGAAACAGTAGCTCAGTTAAGAGATCCTAAAACAGGCTGCCCTTGGGATATTAAACAGACTTTTGACTCTATTTTACCTCATATGCTCGAAGAAAGTTATGAAGTTGCCGAAGCCATTCACACACAAGATCGCTCTGCATTACGGGAAGAATTAGGGGATTTATTACTACAAGTCATTTTTTTAAGCCAACTCGCTAAAGAAGAAGGTTCATTCGATTTTAATGATGTAGCAAATGATTTATATGAAAAATTAATTTTCCGCCACCCACATGTTTTTGGAGATAAATCTGCTAATAATAGCGAAGAAGCTCTACAATATTGGGAAGCCCAAAAAGCAGAAACCAAACAACAAAAAGGGTATCGCTCAATTTTAGATGATTTACCCTACGCTCTTCCCGCCCTTACCCGTGCCAATAAATTGCAAAAACGATGTGCGAAAGTTGGATTTGATTGGGATAACCCCAATGATGTTGCCGATAAAGTTGAGGAAGAATGGCAAGAAGTTCAGCAAGAACTCAATAACTTACCCATTCAACCTGAAAAATTAGAAGAAGAATTAGGCGATCTCTTCTTTGCTAGTGTAAATTTATGTCGCCATCATAAAATTGATGCCGAAGACTGTTTACGTAAAGCAAATGTCAAATTTGAAAACAGATTCAAAAAAATTGAGCAATACCTTGCTAATCAAGAAAAATTTGTTAGCGATTGTACACTTGAAGAGCTTGATTTTATTTGGAATGAAATAAAAACAATGGAAAAAATTGACAAACTTCTGTAAAGTAATGCTCTTTGACACAAAATAATGTCAAGAATGCTAATTTATTAGCATACGCTATAAAATAATTTCAATGGAATAGGAAAAACGCTATGCCAAAAATTTTACTTGTTGATGATGATGTTGAACTCACTGAATTACTAGCAGAATTGCTCTCTTTAGAAGGCTTTGAAGCTCACGTCGTTCATAATGGTCAAGAAGCTTTAGATGAGTTAGAACAAAATTCATATGATTTAATTCTTTTAGATGTGATGATGCCTGTTCTTAACGGTATCGAAACATTAAAACAGGTACGTCAAAAATATATCTTACCTGTACTTATGTTAAGCGCTAGAGACGATGAAATAGACCGTGTATTAGGTTTAGAGCTTGGTGCAGATGATTATTTGCCAAAACCATTTAATGATCGTGAATTAGTCGCTCGAATTAAAGCGATTTTGCGCCGTACTGCAAATCTAAAAGAGAATGTAATAGATGGGGGTTCACATTCACCCGATGAGGAATCAAAATTCCTACATTTTGGTGGTGTAGAGCTTCACCCTGGTCGCCAACAAGCCATTTTTGACGGAAAAGATTTAGATTTAACTGGAACAGAATTTGCATTATTACAAATTTTAATGCGTCATCCTGGACAAATTCTTTCTCGGGAATTACTTAGTTTAGAGATCTTAGGTAAACGTCTTACTCCATACGATAGAGCTATTGATATGCACATTTCTAATTTGCGTAAAAAGCTCCCCGAAAGAAACGATAATCTCCCGTGGTTTAAAACTTTACGGGGCAGAGGTTACTTACTTGTAACTGAAAAATAATAGATCCCCCACTTCGGGGGATTTCTATTCTCTCAATTGGATCTCTTATGCGTCATCTTTGGAATAAAATTAATACATTACGTCATTATTTGATTTATCAGATATTCTCTTCGTTTTTTTTAATCTTCGTGATTATTTTAAGCATCGTGCTTGTATTACCTTATTTTGATGCTCGAACATTAATACCTATTGAAGAACAAAAACAGCATTATTTCAATAAAGAAAGTTTATTTACTCAAAAAGAATATAACTTAGATGAAGTCTTTCGCCGAAACCTCATCGTAACCTCTAAAAATGGTTATGACGTTATTTTACTTAATCCCAAGAGTAATATTATTAGTGGAATAAACCCTGCAAATGTTAATGCATTAAGATCATTTATTTTCAAATCTAATAATCCAATATTTCCTAAACAACGCCGCTTGGGCTCTATCGAAATTTATGGTCCATTTGTCCTTCATTCCAATGATCACACTTACTATCAATATTTTATTGAACGGGTTGTCCCCCAACAAGAAATTATCAATGTCCTATTTGACAATCCCATTTTACTATTTTTACTGCTGTTAGCCATTTGTACGCCATTGCTACTTTGGCTATCATGGCGTATTGTCAAACCAGTAAAAGCATTGCGCTTTTCTGCTGATGCCGTTGCTACAGGTAACCTAGTAGTTAACCCTAAATTAGAAACTGAAGGTATCAATGAATTTCGCTCTGTTGGACGAAGTTTTAACCGAATGATCTCAGCTTTGGAAAAACTTACTAGCTATCAACAACGGCTATTATCTGATATTTCCCATGAGCTTAAAACACCCTTAACTCGAATGCAATTAGCCGTATCTCTTATTCGCTACCGCAATGGTGAGTCTAACGAGCTTACTCGTATTGAAAATGAAATTCAAAAACTAGATACAATGATTCATGATCTACTTTCCCTTTCTCGCCAACAAATTAACAACCATTTGCATCGGGAAGTCTTTACTGTAAATAAAATTTGGGAAGATGTATTTGAAGATGCTAAATTTGAATTGGAGCAAAATGGATTAAATTTTTGCGTTAGTCTTCGTATTCTACACCCTAAACGTTACTATATTAATGGTAATATCAGTTTGCTTTCTAGTGCCTTAGAAAATGTTATTCGCAATGCCAAAAAATACGCTGAAAGCCAAATTAAAGTAATGATTTATATCGACAAAAATGAGCTTATTTTTACGATTGATGATGATGGAATTGGTGTTCCTGAACATCAATATGAAGAAATTTTCCGTCCTTTCTATCGAGTTGATGAAGCTAGAGCCAGACAAACAGGTGGAACTGGTTTAGGGCTTGCCATTGTTTATAATGCTATTCAGCAACATAAAGGTACAGTAATTGCTGAAAAAAGCCCAATTGGCGGTTTACGTATAAAAATACAACTCCCACTTTGGACCAAATAAACCTTTATACTTATCATTCCACAGAAAAATTATTAGAGAATAAATAAAATTTATTCTCTAATGAAAATCACTGATAATTTTTCTCTCAACAATAGTTACTACGGTAAATTTTCACTAAAATATAACCGCTTGTATATTAAAGAAGGATAAAAAATGCTAACCAATTTACAACTTGAACAGATTTTAGATGAAAAACTCAACAGTAAAATGATTGCTGACTATGCCCCAAATGGGCTACAAGTGGAAGGCCGTCGTGAAATTCAAAAAATTATTACAGGTGTTACCGCCTCATTGCCCCTCATTGAGCAGGCGATTTCTCAAAATGCCGACGCTATTTTAGTTCATCATGGCTATTTTTGGAAAAGCGAAAATTTAGCTATTCGAGGAATGAAAGGCAAACGGATTAAACAACTCTTAAAGCACGATATCAATTTATTCGCCTATCATCTCCCTTTAGATATTCACCTTGAATTAGGCAATAATGCACAGCTAGCTAAACAGCTTGGTATTACACAATTAAAAGGCTTAGAAAATAAACCCAACTCTATTCCTGTTTATGGCGAGTTATCTCAACCAATTTCAGCAAATGAGTTGCAACAAAAACTCGCTGGATTATTACAGCACCCTGTCATTTTATGTGATGAATTTATTGCCGATTACCCACAGAAATTAATAAAAACTATAGGGATTTGTTCCGGCGGTGGGCAAGGCTATATTGATTTGGCTGCAGAAAAAGGCTGTGATGCTTTTATTAGTGGCGAAATTTCTGAGCAAACAACCCATTCAGCTCGAGAACAAGGCATCTATTATTTTGCTTGCGGACATCACGCTACAGAACGAGACGGGGTTAAAGCTCTAGGTAGATGGCTTGCACAACACTATAATTTAGATGTGCAATTTATTGATATTGATAACCCTGCATAGCAGAACATATATGCTATAAAAATTTTGTGATCTAGATCGATATTTTAACATTTGCTCGTTGAGAATCTACCAATTTACCTTAATATACGCTTAACATACATTAAGAATGGAGATTATCTTATGGAAATTGGCACAGTCAAATGGTTTAATAATGCTAAAGGCTTTGGCTTTATTACTTCTGATGTTTTTGAAGGCGATATTTTTGCTCATTTTTCAGTGATCGAAGGCGATGGCTACCGTTCACTAAAAATGGGGCAGAAAGTTCAATTTGAATTTAATAATAGTGATAAAGGTGCGTCTGCATCAAAAATTATACCTATTGTGGAATAACATATTAAAAAAATACAAGCGGTCAGTTCAGTCATAACTTGACCGCTTTTTTATACCTATCTGAATACAGCTAAGCATTTTTCTTCCTTATCCCCTTTATGCTAAAATAATTATCCTACTAAAAGAACAAAGGGATTTAATGAAAAAAATCGAACGCCTCTTTGCCAACAACCACGCTTGGGCAACACAAATGAAAGACGAGCAGTCTGACTACTTCAAACAGCTCGCCGAACATCAAAAACCTAATTACCTATGGATTGGCTGCTCTGATAGTCGAGTCCCTGCTGAAAAACTTACTGGGCTTGAGCCGGGTGAACTATTTGTTCACCGTAATGTTGCTAATTTAGTTATTCATACGGATCTTAACTGCTTATCTGTAGTGCAATATGCCGTAGATGTTCTTGAAATTGAACATATTATCATTTGTGGACATACTAATTGTGGCGGAATTAAAGCTGCTATAGGCACAGAAGATTTTGGACTAATCAATAATTGGCTACTACATATTAAAGATCTTTGGTTAAAACATAGCCATTTACTCGGCAAACTCACAAGCGAACAGCGTGCAGATATGCTAACCCGTTTAAATGTGGCAGAACAAGTCTATAATTTAGGGCGCTGTTCTATTGTAGATAGTGCCTGGAAAAGAGGGCGTTCGCTTTCTATCCACGGTTGGGTCTATGACGTAAACGATGGGTTTCTTATTGATCAAGGTGTAATTGCAACAAGCAGAGAAACCCTGGAAATCACTTATCGCAATGCTATTGCAAAATTACTCACACAGGCTGATGAAATTTCTACTAAAAATGAACAGATAACTAGTTAGTAAAACAAGCAGGAAGGCATTCAATTCCTCGTACTTCTTGCTTATTTTACTTAAATCGCACCGCTTGTAAGAGAATTACTTACTGAATTTCCCAACTTAAATTAGATACTAATCGACATTGATCACATTTAAACTGAAAAATTGCAAAAGGCTCTGCTAATTTCCAGCCTTGATTACAACTTGGACATTTACGGTTATGCTCAATTTCAGAATCTTTGCCTAAACGATATAAATAATAGTAAGTCGGAATTTGACTCTCTATTTCAATAGCTTGTGCTATTTTACGTCCTTGCTGAGATAATTCACTCTCTACCTCAGAAATTTGCGACAACGCCTGCTGTTCTAATATATTCCCATTCATTTGTAACTGATCACAGGCCTGCCAATCTTCCTGCCACTGGATAATTTTTTCATTTAATCCACTATGTTGAACTGCTCGATAAAGTGGTACTGGACAGAAAGTAACGCCATTATAAATCGGTGAACAGGTATCTAAATGCGTTGTATAAAGAATATAGAATGTTGCTGGCATTTCACTTGTTTGCTCTGCGTTATAATCTCGTCCGACAACTTCAAAATATTCAAAATAGACATTTGCCTCTTCTGCTTGAACCAATGCTTCAGATACATTTTCACTATTCCAATTTGGCAGCAAACTATCTTGTTCAGGAATAGCTACTCGCACCTGAAAACTAGAATGTGTCTGCGTTTGGTGATGAGTTACCCCAATTTCACGCCCAATCACCTGCCCATTTATTCGCCATTGATTGACAATTTGATCAATCAATGTTACAGGATCTTGCTCAAAATTTTGGTAACTAAAATAGGCAATGGCTTGATACATTTTATTTCTCTTTCAATAAGTTAGCACGTTCTTGTTGTACACAACTAGTCGGCTCTTGATGAATAATCACTTCCGAAATTGGAAAGGCTTCAAGTAATTTTCGCTCTAAACTATCTGTAATTTCATGAGCAACAATCAATGGCAAATGATCATCAAGTTCTAAATGTAACTGGATAAACCTTACTGCTCCAGCTCTACGAGTTCTCACATCGTGAATACTAATAATTCTTGGATGCTCGAGCGCAATTGTCCAGATGCGATCAACCTCTTCTTGAGGAAGTGCTTGGTCAAGTAATGATTGCATTGCATCCCATAACATTTTGACCGCATTGTAGAAAATATAAAATGCAATACCGATAGCAAAAATAGCATCAGCGTAAATAAAACCATTTAGATTTAATAACATTGCGATCAAAATAGCCCCATTCATATATAAATCTGTTTGATAATGAAGGGAATCTGCTTTAATTGCAGGGCTATCTGTAAGTTTAACTATTTTATGCTGATACAATACCAACCCAGCAGTAAGTAAAATAGATATAATACTGATTATCACACCTAATTCACTGCTCTGTATAAATTGTGGTTCTGTTAAACGTTGAAGCCCTTGTAATAATAAAAAAGCCGCTGACCCCGTAATAAATGCGCTTTGTGCCAATGCTGCCAAGGATTCTGCTTTACCGTGTCCAAAAGCATGATCATCATCAGCAGGACGTAACGCAAAACGTAACACTAGCATATTTGTTATAGATGCAAATAAATCAACCACTGAATCTGTCATTGCAGCTAAAATCGCCATTGAACTTGTTTGCCACCAAGCAAAAGCTTTAATGACAATAAGAATTCCCGCAATTGCAATCGCTAAATTTGCAGCACGTTTAACCAAAATATTATAGGATTCTTCCATTATTTACACTCAATTAACCACGGAAACAGAATAAATTTTTCTGCTAATTGTGCAATTTCTAACTGATCAGCGGTGAGATCAACTGAATTTTTTGTCAAATTTTCTGCTGTAATTGACCGCTTGTTTGAGAATTGAATTTGTCCAAAACCACAAGGTAAATTTCGTCCTCGAGATAATTCCAATTGAATATTATGAAAACGATCTGTTGGTGGGTAAATTATTTGGCTACGTAGTTCACCATCTTCAATTACTAATTTTTTCTGTAAATTAGATTGCTTTTCAAAGAGTTTTTCTCGTAGTGTTAAACGTTTTTCTAGGCTTTTATGAATAGTATTTTTATCTAAAAAGAATAAAATGCCTTGCTGCCAATTCTCAGGGTCTTTTGCACCATCACTTGGTAAATAAAGGAGCTGTCGCATTTCATCAAGGCGATTATCTGTTATCTTTTGATAACGCTGCCCATCAAATTGCACAATATCAGGTAAGCTAAAATCTACTGGACGATTTACACAAGCGGTAACAAAAGCAGAAAATATTACCAACATGAATAATCTAATCACAGCTGTTCCTCTCGTTTAAATACCAACTCTGTTGCAGTTGAGCTTTCTTCATCAAACCAATAACCACCAAAATTAAATTCTTTTAACTGCTCAATCTTTGTCGGCTTTGTTTTTAATAAGTAACGAACCATCATTCCTCTTGCTTTTTTCGCATAAAAGCTAATTATTTTAAACTTACCATTTTTCTCATCTAAAAATATTGGCTTTATGATTTTAGCAGTTAATCGCTCTTTTTTTACTGCACTGAAATACTCGTCTGATGCAAGATTAAGTAAAATATTATCACCTTGTTCATCAATTGCATTTTGCAAATGATCCGTAATAATATTTCCCCAAAAATGATAAAGATCCTTACCTTTCGGATTCGCTAATTTTGTCCCCATCTCTAACCGATAAGGTTGCATTAAATCAAGAGGTTTAAGCAATCCATATAGACCTGATAACATTCGTAAATGGCTTTGTGCATACTCAACTTCACAATGATTCAACGTTTCTGCTTCTAGCCCAGTATATACATCACCTTTAAATGCAAATAATGCTGGTTTTGCATTCTGTATTGTATGCTCTATGTGCCATTGTGCAAAGCGAGCAATATTTAGGCTCGCTAATTTATCGCTAATTGACATCAACGATGCTAATTCAGCAGGTGTAAATTGTTTACAAATATCAATAAGATCTTGACTATAAGCAGTCAGTTGTGGTTGAGAAAAGGCAAAACCTTCAACATTTGTTTCAAAATCAAGTGTTTTTGCTGGGGATATAACGGCTAACATAAAAATATCTCTACTTTCAGTTTAATAATGAATAGGAACCAGAATAGAAAAAGGCAGGAAAATTCCTGCCTTTGCTCAAAAAACGAAAAATTAACGTTTTGAGTATTGTGGACGACGACGTGCTTTGTGTAAACCCACTTTTTTACGCTCAACACGACGAGCATCACGGGTAACAAAGCCCGCAGCACGTAATGCTGGACGTAAAGTTTCGTCATATTCCATTAATGCACGAGTAATACCATGACGGATAGCACCCGCTTGACCAGAAATACCACCACCTTTAACAGTGATATAAAGATCTAGTTTATCAGTTAATTCAACTAATTCTAAAGGTTGACGAACAACCATTCGTGCTGTATCACGACCGAAGTAAACTTCTAAAGAACGTTGGTTGATGGTAATATTACCACTGCCCGGTTTGATAAATACACGAGCTGAAGAGCTTTTGCGGCGACCTGTGCCGTAGTTTTGATTTGCTGCTGTCATTTTTCTGCTCCGTGATTAAATATCTAAAACTTGTGGTTGTTGTGCTGTATGGTTATGTTCAGAACCTGCATACACTTTTAATTTACGGAACATTGCACGACCTAATGGGCCTTTTGGCAACATACCTTTAACCGCGATTTCAATCACTGCTTCAGGACGACGAGCAATCATTTCTTTGAAAGTAGCATCTTTGATACCACCTACATAGCCAGTGTGCCAGTAGTAGATTTTGTCAGTTTCTTTTTTACCTGTTACAGCTACTTTTTCCGCATTGATAACGATGATGTAATCACCAGTATCAACGTGTGGAGTGTACTCAGCCTTGTGTTTACCACGAAGACGACTTGCTAATTCAGTAGCTAAACGACCTAGCGTTTTACCTGTCGCATCTACTACATACCAGTCACGTTTAACTGTCTCTGGTTTTGCTACAAAAGTTTTCATTAATTAAATCCAAATTAAATTGTTTAAACCCAATATCCTAAAGGATATTACCTATACGGTAGAATTAAACCCCTTCGAGTCAATTCAGACCAAACTTGTATAGCGGGAATACTATACAAAAACAGGGTGTCGATATTATACGGATTTTATTACCTAAATGCTAAATATTTTTTATAAAAAATGCTAATATGTCGATTATTTCAAAATATTAGCAGATTAATCAAAATAATCTTTTCAAAAAAATAAGAAAATGGTAGAAATATAAGACTTTATTATAATCATTTAATTTAAGTACAACTAACAATAGGTAGGAGCAATTATGGAACATTGGTCAAATGAAATGTGGGTTATCATTATCTGTGCATTTATTCTGGGCATAATTATCGGCTATGTAGTTTTACGAACCACAAATGCCAATGCGAAAAAACAACAACAATTAGCTAGCGAATTAAAATCTGCTAATCTAAAAATTGAACAGCAAAAGGAACAGCTTGAAAAACATTTTCAACAGTCTGCTAACTTACTTGCTACTCTTGCTGATGATTATAAAAAACTTTACACCCATTTAGCTGAAAGCTCGCAATCTTTATTGCCTGAAGAAGCTCAACAAAAAATTGAATTTTTCCAACCAACCCAGATCACTAACACAGCCGTAACCGAAGATAATCAACCTAAAGATTATTCAGAAGGTTCATCAGGTATATTAAAATCGTAGTAAATATAAAAGTAATAAAATAAAGAAAATGGCTACTTAACTGTAGCCATTCATTTATTGCTAACAATACGCTATAAGAATTTTGCTTTCAATGCTTTTACTACGTCTTTTTGGCTTTCATTAAGTGATTTTGTCATTGGTTCACGACAACAGCCCGCTTGTACACCTTCTTCTTCTAATAGGCCTTTAATTGTTTGATACAATCCATTGCTAATAATTGCTTCAATTAAATCATTAGTAACATGTTGAATAGCTAATGCTTCTGTTATTTTTCCCCGTTGAGTTAATTCAAAAATTTGACGTGCTCTTAAACCATTAACATTAAATGTTGAGCCAATCGCACCATCTATACCAAGTACCGTTGCTGGTAACAGCATTTCATCAAAACCTGCGTAAATTAGATGACTTGGGAAAGCCTTACGTAAACGCTCTAACAAATAAAAATCTCCTGCGGTAAATTTCACACCAATAATTTTAGGGTTTGCAAATAGTTCAGCAAATTGATTCACACCAATATTCACACCGGTCAGAAATGGAATAGAATAAACAATCATAGGACTGCCCGTTTCACGAATAATTGTTTCATAAAAATTCTTAATTTCAGAAAAGCTAAATTTATAATAGAAAGGCGTAACGGCAGATAAACAATCATAACCTAACCCAGTTGCATATTTTCCTAATTCCACTGCTTCTTGTAAATTTACGCTGCCCACTTGTGCAATTAATGCAACTTGATCTTTCACTTCATCTTTTACAATTCGAAAAATTTCTTTTTTCTCTTCCGTAGATAACATAAAGTTTTCGCCCGTTGAACCACCAACATATAAGCCATCAATTTTCATCTTATCTATATTATAACGAACAATTTGACGTAATCCCGCTTCATTGATCTTACCATTTTCATCAAATGAAACTAATAATGCACTAAAGATACCTTTTAAATTTTTCATTACACTATCCTTTAAATAAAATTATTATTTGTGTGAAAATACTACTGATTATACTGATTTCAATACATTAACCGTTTTTTGTTTTTGTAATATTGCTTTATTTGGCTCTGCTTGAACCAATAAGGCATAAAGTAAATCTAAAATAAATAACTGTGTCATTTTTGTGCCTAATGAATCACCTTGCATATAGCCTTGACTATTCCCATTGATTAATACATAGTCTGCAACATCAGTAATCGGAGACCGTAAATTATGCGTAATTGCAATACAAATTGCTTCATTTTCTTGTGCAATCCGTAACCCTTTCACTGTCTCTTTAGACGAGCCTGAATGACTAATACCAATAACAACATCGCCCTTTTTCAATAATGCTGCCTGCATATACATAAAGTGATTATTGGTAAGCGAGTCAACTTGTAAACCAATACGCATTAATTTATGTTTAGCATCTTCTGCAGTAATCCCTGATGATCCAACACCAAACAGAAAAATCCGTTTTGCTTTACGCAATTCCAATACTACTTTTTCCAGTACATTAAAATCTAACAGATTAATTGTTTCTGAAATAACAGCACTTAATGAATGTTGCAATTTTAGTGCAATTTCTCTTACCGTATCCTGTTGAGAAATATCTGTATCTAGTATCCTATCACTCTCTTTTTCTTGGGTTGCTAATTCAATAGCCAATTCTAATTTAAAATCTGTATAACCCTTAAAGCCAAGTGTTCGGCAAAATCGAATAAAAGTGGCTTCACCTACGTCTAAATAAAGTGCTATTTCAGATAAAGAACATCTGCTTAATAAATCAGGTTGAGACAAAATTTGTTCTGCAATTTTTTTCTCTGTTTTAGTAAAACTCGACTGTAATGCATTCATTTTGCCTAAAATTTTTCCACCGTATGACATTGTTTTTCCTATAACAATTCTACGGGAACTTTCACAACTAATTTCTTCAAAAGTTTATCGCCATTAATTGAAACACCAGGTTTATGTGTTTCATTTGGTAAGAAAATTACAAACATTTTTGGACGAAGAATCACCACATTTTTATTTGCGGTTTCTGGAGTAAGCTGATAATCAGCGTCTTCATTATATTCACTATAAAGTGATAAATCTGGCATTCCAACATCATATTCAATTGCTTCTTCGCCAGAAATTAGCACTTGAATATCAATAAATTTACGGTGCAACTCTGCTTGTTTACGATCAGCAGGCTCCGTAGTAAACTCCATCACATTCATATCAATACCATCTTCTAGTGGCTGTTTACCAAGAGGTAGATTAGCTAAATCTAATTGATTTAATTTGTGGCAGCAACGTGCTAAAACAGGGGGTAAAGAATTGGTAAAATCTTGACGAGTTAAATCACCCAATAACATACAAAACCTCGTTATTTTGAGTAACATTATCAATTCTGATTATATTACTCCAGAAAATAAATAAAAAAGAAGATATACTCCATAGAGTAAAAGTTTCTTCTTTTAATAACAAGTGAAAAACAAAAGAAGTGAGAAGAAGATCACTATTTTACAAAATAGATAAAAAAATAACCGCTTGCTATATCTATTACAAGCGGTTAAAAAATTAAATAATTAGCGGTAAATTTATCGATGCAAGCTGTCTTTTTTCATCAAGCAAATCATCTAAAATAAGAGGGTTTTGCATAAGAAAATTATGTTCAAAGGTTAAATGCCAATGATTTGCTACTACTGCTAAATTTAGTTCGCGAGGAAAAACTGTAGCCTGACGAGAGCGGTTAAGCAACACTGCCAAACGAAATACTCTTAATAATGTTAAAATATCACGATGCTGAAAACGGTTGGTACTTCGTAAATCACTTTTTTTAAAGCTTTTAAGATGATAACGCATTAACAGTCCGAGTAGCCGTTGTTGCTCATCATCAAAACCTGGTAAGTCTGTATGAGAAATGATATACGCAGAATGACGATGAACAGCATTATGATTAATACTAATACCTATTTCGTGCAACATTGCGGCCCATTTTAATAGGCTTCGTAGTTCTTTGAGCTGTCGTTTATTTTTCCAATTACGAATTTGATCAAATAAGCATAAGGCAGTTTCTTGTACACGCAAAGCCTGTTGTTGATCGATATGATACTGTTCAGCCAATCCTTCAGCCGTGCGTTGCCTAATATTGCTAACTTGGAAGCATTCTTCCAATCCATACATTATACCTTCACGCAATGCCCCGTCTGAATAACGCATTGAGTGAATTTTAAACGTACGAAATAACGCAAGTAAAATTGCTAGCCCTGGTACTAATATATCTGCTCTCTCTTCAATTAATCCCTTAAGTTGAATTTCGTTTAAATTATTAAACATCAAACAGCGATCAATTAAGCTCAATAATCGGCTTTCAGTAATTAACATATCTTTATAGCCATTAGCACCTAATACTTTACTAACAGTTTTTATCGTGCCAGATGAACCAAAAACATACTTCCAACCTAACTGACGATAGTCAGAACTTAGATCTTCAATTTTTTCCATCGCTACTTGGTAAGCTAAATCAAACCGTTCTTGCGTTAAAATTCCATTTGGGAAAAAACGTTTTGCAAAGCTCACGCACCCCATATTGCGACTCTCTGCTCGCAAAGGAGTGAAACCATCACCAACTACCATTTCCGTAGAACCGCCACCAATATCTACAACAAATTTACGCCCTTTTTGTGCTTGAGTATGACTTACGCCTGAGTAAATTAAACAAGCCTCCTCTTTACCTGAGACAATATTGATCGGAAATGGAAAAAACTGTTGAGCTTGTTCGACAAATTGCTGATTATTTACCGCTTGCCTTAATGTATAAGTACCAATAACTTTTACATTCTCTGGGGAAAATCCCTCTAAACGTTTTGCAAATAGGCGTAAACACGCTACGCCTCGCTCAATTGCCTCTTGGCTTAAGACATTATTCTCATCTAGCCCCTCCGCCAAACGCACTCGCCGTTTTAAGCGAGAAAGAATTTGAATTGAGCCATTCACAATTCGAGCTACAATCATATGAAAGCTATTTGATCCAAGATCAATAGCAGCAAATTCACGAGGAGGATTATCATTAGGTTTCATAAATTGAACCTCATTTATTGGACTCCGATTGCTTATTAAGGACAAGCGGTAATTTCAAGTAATTTTTCACCTATACTACTGTACATTTTGCAAAATTCGATCAGCAAATTTACCGATGCTAATCGCAAAATTATTCGATTTATTCCAATCTAAAATTGTTCGGAAATTATTTGATACTAAAAAAGCACGCCCTACCGCCTTATCTGGGCGAACTAACCATAATTTTGCTTTATGTAATTGAGCCAATTTTTGATTTTCCTGACCGCTTGGATAAGCCAGATACACACCAAGAGACTGCCATTCTGCTAGGCTTTTAGCTTTATTTTGCTCAATACCTGAAAAAGCAAGATCAATCGGCTGAGCTAATTTAACTTCAACACCCCACGGCAGTTTATTATCCCAGCCAACTGTTGATAAATAAGAAGCAATAGATGCAAATGCATCGTACTCATTATTCCAAATATCTTTCTTACCATCATTATCGCCATCTGCTGCATATTTCAAATAAGAAGTTGGCATAAATTGTGTTTGCCCCATTGCACCAGCCCAAGATCCCTTCATTTCATAGCGAGAAATTGTTCCCGTTTGCAACATTTTCATTGCATTCACAAATTCTTGAGTAAACAATTTTTCACGGCGACCATCAAAAGCAAGGGTTGCCAATACTGATAGCACATCAAAATTTCCTTGATAGCGTCCAAAACTGCTTTCCATTCCCCATAACGCCATAATATATTCTTTTTGCACACCATATTTTTGACTGGCTTTGGTTAGTTGAGGCTGATATTCCCACCAATTATCAACTGCTCTATTCACTTTAGCGGTTGTTAATACTTTATTTAGATAATTCGTTACTCCATTAGGATTTGGCGGTGGCGGCGGTAAATTTGGATCTCGGCGACGATTTGCTTGCTTTTGATCTAATTCTACAGCCCGATAAATATAATTGATACTCATCTGCTTATTCAAAATTTTATCAGAAACACCTGCACCAGCTGCTTTCCGTTTCAAAAACTTAACATACTCATTAAAGTGACGTAAATCTCTTGATTGATTAAATTTTGCATCTAATTTTAAGCCTGAATGCTCAGTATTATTACTACTACAACTGCTTAATAAAAAAGCAACCATTATCGGTAATGAAAAGAATCCTATATTTTTCTTCATTATTTTTCCTCAGAACTATAATTCACCATTCGATTAGGGCGAATTACATTTGTTTGATCAACATCAGCAACCCCTAAAAATTTACCTTCTGGAGAAAATAGACGAACTAATCCAACAAGTTTAGAGGGGTTTTCAAATTTTACTCGTTGTCCAAAACCTACGGCAACCGCTTGTTCAGACGTTAAATTTAAAATAGGCAATCCAGCAACGGCTGTATCCATTGGTAATAAGTAACTATCTAACTTCGCAAGCGGTTGTTTTTCCGCTAATAATTGTAATTGAGCAAAATCCATCATTTCATTTGTTGGGTATTGTGCAACGGCAAGCCGTCTTAAATACGTAACGTGAGCACCACACCCTAATACTTCGCCTAAATCATCAACTAATGTCCGAATATAAGTACCTTTTGAACAATGGACTTCCAAAGTCAAATTAGGGGCATCATAGGCAATAAATTTCAACTCAAAAATAGTAATTGGACGAGCTTCTCGTTCAACTATAATCCCCTGACGAGCGTATTCATACAAAGGTTTGCCATTATATTTTAACGCCGAAAACATTGTCGGCACTTGCAAAATATTTCCCCGAAAATGCTCAAGTGCTGATAAAATTTGTGAAATTTCAATATTTACGGCTCGAGTTTGAATAATCTGACCATCTGCATCAGACGTATCCGTTCGTTCGCCTAGCTTTGCAGTAACTAAATATCGTTTGTCGGAATCCAATAAAAACTGTGAAAATTTAGTTGCTTCGCCTAAGCAGATTGGTAACATTCCTGTGGCCAAGGGATCTAACGCTCCAGTATGCCCTGCTTTATTTGCATTAAACAAACGTTTGACCTTCTGCATAATATCATTAGAACTCACCCCTTGTGGTTTATCTAACAAAAAAATGCCATCAATATCTCGTCCTTTTTTACGAGGTCTGCCCACAATTATTCCTTGTCTTTGATTTGTTCGATATTTTCTTCTACTTGACGAGCTTCATCACTGCGAACCGTTTGCGTTACTAAATTCGCCATACGCATACCTTCCACCAATGAATAATCGTACACAAACTGTAATTCAGGCACGATACGCAAACGCATCGCTTTACCTAGTAACGATCTAATATAAGGGCTTGCTTTCGTTAGACCTTCTAACCCACGTGTTACCGTTTCTTGATCGTTATCAAATAAAAAAGTTACGAAGATTTTTGCATAGGCTAAATCACGGCTGATTTCAACATCGGATACCGTTACCATTCCAATACGAGGGTCTTTTACTTCACGCTGTAAAATAACAGCCACTTCTTTTTGTAGTTCCTGTGCAACTCTGTCTGCACGGCTAAATTCTCTTGCCATTTTTATTCCTAATCTGTTTATAATTTGACGATTTTTCGCATTATAACAAAAACTTTAAATAAGTCTGAAAAATAAGAAATTACAAGCGGTCAATTTCTGAAAAATTTTACTGTGTAAATCTCTTCAGAAACTCACCGCTTGCTTTCACTTAGCTACATTAAAGAGAGTAATTTTGTTATATTACCTATTCTCTATATTTCAAAAGGCTTACGAAATAATTGTGCCTTCTTCCGTTCCTGTTACTACCTGGTATAACGCCCCTACTTTTCCCATATTAAACACACGAATTGGCATAGCATGGTCTCTAGCTAAAGTAAATGCTGCTAAATCCATTACCTGTAACTCTTTATCAATTACTTCCGCATAGCTTAATGTCTTATATAACACGGCATCTGCATTTTTAGCAGGATCTTTATCATAAACACCATCAACTTTAGTCGCTTTCAATACTACATCGGCTTCAATTTCAATACCTCGCAAGCAAGCAGCTGAATCTGTCGTAAAAAATGGGCTACCTGTACCCGCAGAGAAAATTACTACGCGTTTTTCACGCAACATTTTGATTGCTTCCGACCAATTATAAGTATCACAGATCCCATTAAGTTGAAAAGCTGACATCAATTTTGCATTCACATCGGCACGATGTAAAGCATCACGCATTGCAAGCCCATTCATTACTGTTGCCAGCATACCCATATGGTCGCCAACAACACGATTCATACCTGCTTTAGCTAATTTTGCTCCACGGAATAAGTTTCCGCCGCCTAGAACAACGCCAACTTCCACTCCCATTTCAATTAACTGTTTAATTTCAAGGGCCATTCTATCCAAAATAGATGGATCGATGCCAAATCCTTCATCACCTTGCAAAGCTTCGCCACTCAGTTTTAATAAAATTCGTTTATAAATTGGATTGCTCATTTCTGACCTCTTTTTATGATAGGGTATATTGATAGGAAAAATTGCGTTATTATAAAACATCATTGCCTATGGCTGGAATAGCATTTTTCACTCTTTTTTTGTAAAATCTGCTCTCTTTTCTTTTACATACTTTCAATGAAACGATTTTTTGTCCTTATTACCTTAATTAGCTTAGCTATTTTTGCAAGCTATTCCATGTTGCTTGGATCAGGCTTTTTTCCCCAAGCCGATTTCGTCGTTATTACTATTTTTAGCCTATTTATTCTTTTATTTAGTGGATCAGCTAAATCATTTTACTTCGGACTATTGCCCATAAGTTTGTGTTATATTACTTATATGCCGATCGGCATAAACTTTGGTCCACCGTCTTACCAATATGTCGCATCAGTATTCGCCACAGACCTACAAGAAAGCCGTGAATTTTTAGCCCAACTTCCTCTTTACGATATAATATTAGCAGTTGCTAGCTTATTATCGCTATTCATAATTCGAGCCTTATGTAAAAAATTTCATATTCAGTTTCAACGAAACCAAACTTTCGTTACTTTAAGTCTTACTCTTTTCTTCTTCGTTTCTCCCATTGCAAAATTTATAACGGAAGGGATAGATTCTATTACAAAAGTTAAAACAGAATTACAATGGCTCAATACAATGAATATTGAAAGTGGCTGGGGGAAATCACAACTGAAGAATCAAAAAATCTACGATGATTACGTTTTAATTATTGGAGAAAGTGCAAGGAGAGATTACCATCACGCTTATGGCTACCCTATTGAAAATACCCCGTTTATGAGCCACGCTAATGGTACGTTAATTGATGGCTTAACTGCAGGCGGAACAAATACGATCGCTTCTCTTAAAGTCATGTTAACCAAACCAAATCCTAAAAAATGGGAAGGTCATTATGCGTTAAGTCTGGTTGATTTAGTTAAATCCGCAGGTTTACAAACTTATTGGCTATCCAATCAAGGCTACTTAGGCATTTTTGACACACCAATTTCTTCCCTTGCAAATAAAAGTGATGAGAAATTTTTTACAAAATCGGGAGATTCATTTAGCCAAAATATTAGTGATTTTGCCTTACTACCCAAATTTGAACAACTTATCCAACAAAAGACATCGACAAAACGTTTTATTGTCTTACATCTTTACGGTTCTCACCCACTCAGTTGCGATCGTCTTACCGATTATACAACTATCTTCAATGAAAATGATATCGACAAAAAATATCATAATCTAAACTGTTATATTTCCTCTATTAAGAAAACTGATGAATTTATCCGTAAAGTTTATGAAGGATTACAATACAATCAGCAAAAAAATGGACGAACATTCTCAATGATCTATTTTGCTGATCACGGT
Organism: Vespertiliibacter pulmonis; assembly: GCF_013377275.1. Classification (NCBI taxonomy): domain Bacteria; kingdom Pseudomonadati; phylum Pseudomonadota; class Gammaproteobacteria; order Pasteurellales; family Pasteurellaceae; genus Vespertiliibacter; species Vespertiliibacter pulmonis. Next base: position 1,599,116 of record NZ_CP016615.1, on the reverse strand, counting down.
TTATCACATGCTATTAGTGAGAATAATATTGATATGCTGAATATGACTAAAAGCCCCCTGCATTTGAATATCCCACTCTTTAAAATTTCCAGCGATGATACCCAACGAAAAGTTTATAAAGCCTTTAAATCAGGATTAAACTTCACAGATGGTATCGCCAACTGGATTGGTATTGAAAATGAAAAACTTAATCCAAATGTTGATCTGTTTAGTCCTCAAAATGATAGCGATGATTACGGTTTAAAAAACATTATTGAGCAATTTAATACCCCTGTTGATCCTGCGATTGTTATAAAAAAGCGCTAACAAGCGGTAACTTTAGATAAAAGTTTGTAAAAAATAAAGGGAAAACAACCGCTTGTTGTTTTCCCCTTTTACCATCAAATTATATGAGATTTAAATAATCATTATTTCTGGCGCATTGCTGGGAATAAAATTACATCACGAATTGAAGGTGCGTTAGCAAAAATCATTGCTAAACGGTCAATCCCCAATCCTTCTCCAGCAGTTGGTGGTAAACCGTGTTCAAGTGAGACTACAAAATCTTCATCATAGAACATTGCCTCATCGTCACCTGCTTCTTTTGCTTCAACTTGTGCTTGGAAACGCTCTGCCTGATCTTCTGCATCATTTAATTCTGAGAAACCATTACCAATTTCACGTCCGCCAATAAATAATTCAAAGCGGTCGGTTACATCTGGATTTTCATCATTACGACGTGCTAATGGAGAAATCTCTGCTGGGTGAGCCATTAAGAAAGTTGGTTGAATCAATTGATGCTCTGCAACTTCTTCAAAAATTGCATTAACTATAGAACCTAACCCCCACGATTTTTGGATCTCAATATTCAATCCTTTAGCAATTTCTACACTCTTTTCAAAGTTATCTAAATCTTCACGTTTAATGCCATTGCCATATTTTACGATCGCATCATGCATAGTAATACGCTCAAATGGCTTGCCAAAATCGAACATATATTCGCCATAAGGAACATCTGTTGTACCTAAAATATCTAATGCTAAACGACGTAACAATTCTTCAGTATTATCCATTAAATCGTGATAATCAGCATAGGCCTGATAGTACTCAATCATCGTAAATTCTGGATTATGACGAACAGAGACCCCTTCATTACGGAAATTACGGTTTAACTCAAATACTCGCTCAAACCCACCTACCACTAAACGTTTTAAGTAAAGCTCTGGTGCAATGCGTAAATACATATCTACATCTAATGCGTTATGATGTGTAATAAAAGGCTTCGCCGCTGCACCACCAGGAATAACTTGTAACATTGGCGTTTCAACTTCAATAAAATCTTTTTCAAGGAAAAATTGACGAATACCCGACACAACTTTTGAACGAATAATAAACGCTCGGCGAGATTCTTCATTAGCAATTAAATCAAGATAACGCTGACGATAACGAGTTTCTTGGTCAGTTAAACCTTTATGTTTATCAGGTAAGGGACGCAAAGCCTTAGTGAGTAACTCTAATTCGCTCACACGGACAGTTAATTCACCCGTTTTTGTCTTAAATAAAACACCTTTTACGCCGACAATATCGCCTAAATCAAGTAATTTTACCGTATTTTCATACTCACCTTCAGGTAAATTATCACGGGCAACATAAAGCTGAATTTCACCACTAACATCTTGAATGGTAATAAATGTTGCTTTTCCCATCGCCCTGCGTAACATAATGCGTCCGGCTACAACTACAGGAATTTCTTGAATTTTTAACGCTTCGCCCTCAATATCACCATAGTTTTTATGTAAATTTTTGGCTAAATGTTCACGACGAAAAGTATTTGGAAAAGGGTTACCACGCTGACGTAGTAGGTTCAATTTTTCACGGCGAGCAAGCATTTCACCGTTCAGATCAAGTTCTTGATTTTCTTGTTCAGACATTTTGTTACCTTAAAAATTTTTAAAAGAATTCGTTTCCATAAAAGGGGAGATTATAAGCGATTTTCTTGTATTTTGGTAGAAAACAAGCGGTAAGCTATGGAAAGAAATTTATCAAAACCCTGAAATTTCAGGGTTTTGATAATTAGATATCTAAATTCGCATACAAGGCATTACTTTCAATAAAATCTCGGCGAGGTTCAACATCATCGCCCATTAAAGTAGTGAAAAGTTTATCGGCGGCAATGGCATCAACTATGGTAACTTGCAACATTTTACGCACTACAGGATCCATTGTCGTTTCCCATAATTGCTCAGGGTTCATTTCTCCCAATCCTTTATAACGCTGAATAGTCAAACCTTTACGAGATTCTTTCACAAACCAGTCAATTGCTTCTGCAAAACTACTTACAGGCTGTTTACGCTCGCCTCGCATTGCATAAGCGGTTGGCTCAAGTAAACCACGCAACTGTTCTGCTAATTTTGCAATCCGAGCATATTCATTACTTGAAATAAAGTTGAAATCTAACGTATACGTTGTATCAATACCGTGAGTTGTTACCACAATTTGCGGCTCATAAATATGCCGTTCACTATTATAAGACATTTCGGCACGATAGCTGCTACCACTACTTTCATTCGCTACTAGCATATTAACTAAATTAGTTCCCCAAGCGGATACATTAGACTCATTTTTTGCAAATTCAACCGAGAACATTGGCTGGTCTAACAAATTATTCAAAATTGCTAATGGATAACGATAAGAAAGACGTTCAAACAATTTCTGAACAGTATTAAACTCTATAATCAAATTTTCTAGTGCTAAACCACTTAATGCAGGAGCATTTTCACTTACATAAAGCTCTGCACCATCTAATGCAATGGCTAACTCATACTGCTGCATTTCTTCACTATTTTGAATATATTTTTCTTGCTTGCCTTTTTTCACTTTATATAAAGGTGGTTGAGCAATATAAATATAGCCTCGTTCAATTAGCTCTGGCATTTGACGATAGAAGAAAGTAAGTAATAATGTACGAATATGTGCACCATCTACGTCCGCATCAGTCATAATGATAATTTTATGATAACGCAATTTCTCAATGTTATATTCATCTCGCCCAATTCCCGCACCTAAAGCAGTAATTAGTGTCGCAACCTCTTGTGATGAAAGCATTTTATCAAAACGTGCTTTTTCTACATTGAGAATTTTACCTTTTAAGGGCAAAATTGCTTGGTTTTTGCGATCACGCCCCTGTTTTGCTGATCCACCAGCAGAATCCCCCTCCACTAAGTAAAGCTCTGAAAGTGCGGGATCTTTCTCTTGGCAATCTGCAAGTTTACCAGGCAGCCCCCCTAAATCTAATGCACCTTTACGGCGAGTCATTTCTCGAGCTTTACGGGCAGCTTCCCTTGCTCGTGCCGCATCAATAATTTTGTTTACAATGCTTTGTGCATCACTTGGATTTTCAAGTAAATAGATTTGTAGTGCTTCATTCATCGCACTTTCAACAGCGCCTTTCACTTCAGAAGAAACTAATTTATCTTTTGTTTGTGAAGAAAATTTAGGATCTGGAACTTTTACTGAGACTACCGCTACTAAGCCTTCTCGAGCATCATCACCCGAAGCATCAATATTTGCATCGGCTTTTTTAATTTTACCGCTTGCATCCATATAATGTTTTAATGAACGAGTTAAAGAAGCACGAAAGCCTGCTAAATGTGTACCGCCATCACGTTGGGGAATATTATTCGTAAAACAATATACATTCTCATTGTAGCTATCATTCCATTGCAAAGACACCTCTACACCGATACCATCTTTTTCCGTAGAAAGATAAAATGGCGTAGAATGGATTGGGGTTTTACCTGCGTTAAGATATTCGACATAAGAACGAATTCCACCCTCATACTCAAAATGCTCTTCTTTACCTTCTCTCTCATCAATTAAGGTAATAGCGACACCTGAGTTCAAGAACGAGAGCTCACGTAATCGTTTCGCTAAAATTTTATATTCGAAATCTGTCTTATTCTTAAAAATTTCATAGCTTGGCCAAAAACGTACTGTCGTACCTGTTTTTGTTGTTTCGCCAATTACCGTTAAAGGAGCATCTGGCTCGCCTAAACTATAAAATTGCTCATGTACATTACCTTCACGACGAATTGTGAGTTGTAATTTAGCAGAAAGTGCATTTACTACCGATACCCCTACGCCGTGTAACCCACCTGAGACTTTGTAAGAATTATCATCAAACTTACCACCAGCGTGAAGTACAGTCATAATCACTTCAGCAGCTGACACACCTTCCTCTTCGTGAATACCAACGGGAATACCTCGACCATCATCTTGCACGGATACTGAATTATCCGAATGGATAGTCACGATAATTTCATCACAATGCCCTGCTAATGCTTCATCAATCGCATTATCAACTACTTCAAATACCATATGGTGTAAACCCGTTCCATCATCTGTATCGCCAATATACATTCCCGGACGTTTACGCACTGCATCAAGTCCTCGTAAGACTTTAATACTTGAAGAATCATAATTTGATTGATTTTGCTCAGTCATTGTTATTCCTATTCATAAAAAAGGGTTCGGCAAATGCCAAAAATGAGTAAGATTATAGCAGAAAAAGGACAATTAGGGAATTAGATAAGGGCTTTTAACCCACGCAAACAACTAAACAAGCGGTGATATTTAGCTAAATTTTGTCATTAAAAAACGCAAGCAATGCCTGCGTTTATATTAACGATAAGATGTGAATATGCTCTATTTATTCTACTAAAAATAAAAATGGATTTAACCCACTGCGAGCCAAACCTTTTTGCTCCATTTCTGCATCTAAAAAGAGTGTAGCAAGATCATCAGCAACGGCTTCGACGTGAGGATCTTTTTCTTGATACATCACCTTAAGATAGCTTTCACAATCGCCACAGGTTTCTGCTTTTACCGCAGAATCAATACTATCTAAACTCCAATAGTCTAGCTTACCTGTTTGTTCACAATTAGTACACTTTGCTCGAACTACATTCCATTCGCTTTCACATAAAGCACAGTGTAAATAACGCAATCCTTGGGTATCACCAAAATGTACAACACTTGCTACTGGAGCAGAGTCACAAACAGGGCAAGTTTGACGATGTTCGCCATATTCTGCCTGCGCATTACGAGGTAATTGTTGAGTGAGTTGCACCCAATAAAGTGATAATACTGCCCATAAAAAAACAGCTTTATCTGCACCAACGTCTGAAAAACGCTCATTTAATAAATGATCTGCTAATTGTTCTATCTCTGATGTTGAGGCTTTTTCTAACCATTCTAAATTATCTAAAACCGTTTCTGATAGATTTTCTTTCGCTTTACACTTATCAATGAAGGCTTGCAATAATTCACGCCACTCAGGAGAACGAGTAAACTGCTTCACATTCAGCGGTTTTTGGCCCAAATTTTGCGTTAAATAAGCGGTGAGATCTGCTGATATATTTGCAATCGGGTGGCTATCTAACAAGTCTAACTGAATATCAACTAACTCTGCAGCAAAAATTAAATAATCCCCAAATGGATTGTCTTGTGCAAGCTGACGTAACCGTTTAGCACGGCGTTGGTAGAGATTTTTTGGATTCGCAAAAAGTAATGGCGGATGCTGAAAAGAACTTGCCACTTGCTTAATTTCTGTATCGGGTAAAATTCTAATGCCCATAATATATTCCTAATAAAAATTTATTCTATTTTAGCCTAATTTCTGGCAACGTGGGTATTCATAATACAAAGTTGCTTAAAGTATCAAATTATGGCAAAAATTTCTCAATTCTAACCGCTTGTAGTGATAAAAAATGCGGTCTTAAGACCGCATTCTATTATTGATTTTTTGCTGATTTCTGTTCTTCCAGCTCTTTTTTAATTTCTGGTAAAACTTCATCACGATACCAACGTGGATGATGCTTTTTAGCCCAACGCACAGTTACCCAGCCTTCAACCATTCCACGAATTGAGCCTTTAACCCAAAACGCCATATAAGCATGAACCATAATACCTGTAAAAAGCATAAATGCACAGCTTGCATGGAGTAAAATTGCAATACGAATAACTGGAATTGGAAAATTATGGGCAAAATATTGTCGCCACATAATAAACCCTGTTACCAACAAAGTAAACATTGCTACAATCAATGTCCAAAACAGCATTTTCTGACCTAAGTTATATTTACCATTATCAGAAACTGCATGTTCATTTCCTTTTAGGACTTCTTTGATGTTTTTGAGCCATACCCAGTCATTTTTTTCTGGAATATTATGATGCCAATAGATGACCACCAAATTCAAGAAAGCAATAAACATCACAATTCCAGTAAATGGATGCACAAAACGTGCTAATTGTGGTGTTCCTAAAATTTCCACTAGCCAAGAAAAATCAGGAAAAAAGAATGCAAGACCAGAACAGCCTGTAATTAAAAAGCAAATTACCAACAGCCAGTGGCTTAAACGAGCAGGTAATTTATGACGAAGAATGCGTTGATCATTTTTGATCTTAATATTATTCATCATTGCCTCCTAATACTTCATCATCATGTTCATCCAATTCTTCTGTATTTGGACCAACAGCAACGTAATGTGCAATTTCACTTAATAGCAATCCGCCCATCGCAACCGCTGCAACAGGTTTTAATACATCTTTCCAAAGCGTAATCGTTGTATCAATCTTCGGATCTTTCGGTAACCCCGAATATAATTCCGGACGATCTGCATGATGCAGCACATACATTACGTGTGTACCGCCAACACCCTGCGGATCATATAAACCTGCATTTTCATACCCTCGAGATTTCAAGTCTGCTATGCGTTGCTCTGCATACAGCTTCATCTCTTCTTTGCTACCAAAACGAATAGCACCAGTAGGACAGGTTTTCACACAGGCAGGTTCTTGCCCCACATTCACTCTATCAGAACAGAGTGTACATTTATAAGCCCGATTATCTTCTGGATTGATGCGAGGAATATTAAACGGACAACCTGCAATACAGTAACCACAACCAATACATTTGTCTGATTGGAAATCAACAATACCATTAGCATATTGAATAATTGCTCCTGGTGATGGACATGATTTTAAACACCCAGGTTCCGCACAGTGCATACAGCCGTCTTTACGAATCAGCCATTCCAAGCGGTCGTTTTCTTCCACTTCATTGAATTTCATTACCGTCCATGCTTTTGCATTTAAATCTGCAGGATTATCATATACCCCTACACATTTTTCAGGCTCGGCACGAAGATCATTCCATTCTGAACAACCAACTTGACATGCTTTACAACCAATACAGGTTGTCACATCAATGAGCTTAGCGACTTCGACTTGGTGATCCCGCACCTGTGGAGGTGCGGTTAAGCCTGATGTTGCAGAAGCTTTAATAATGTTTTGAGATTGAACTGTACCCATTTTAAGCCTCCACTTTCTCAATATTCACCAACATACATTTTGATTCTGGCGTTTGCGTATTCGCATCGCCTGCTCGTATGCACAGATTATTTGCAAAGAATCCTTTCTTCGCTCCCGTTGTTGCCGCAAATCCCCAGTGAATTGGAATCCCAACTGTATGAATTGGCTTACCGTCTGCCATCAGGGTGCGGATACGTTTAGTAACTACCGCAACAGCTTTAATATAACCACGTTTTGAAGTAACTTTTACCACATCACCGTGCTTAATACCTTTCTCTACAGCAAGCCCCTCACCAATTTCCACAAATTGTTCTGGCTGTGCAATTACATTTAATAACACGTTTTTAGTCCAAAAGTGGAAATGCTCGGTCAAGCGGTAAGTTGTACCGACATAAGGAAATTCTGCTGTTGTACCAATATCCGCTTTATCTCCTTCTAAGATTCGAGCCACTGGGCTAGAAATCACATTCGGATGTAATGGGTTTGTACCAATTGGCGTTTCAATCGGCTCATAATGCTCTGGGAATGGACCATCAGCCATACGTTCACGCACGAATAAGCCACTTACCCCTTCAGGTTGCATAATAAATGGTAGAGCTGGGCTATTTGGTGGTGCAGTACCAAAGTCTGCAACATCAACATAGTTCCAGTTTTTACCATTCCATTTAATAATCTGACGTTTAGGGTTAAATGGATTACCTGCTAAATCTGCACTTGCACGGTTATACAAAATACGGCGATTTAATGGCCACGAGAACCCCCAACCTAAGGTATTACCTAAACCTGACGGATCCGAGTTATCTCGATTCGCCATTTGGTTACCTTTCTGCGTCCACTGCCCCGTATAAATCCAACACGCACCTGATGTTGTACCGTCATCACGCATTTGGCCGAAACTTGAAAGTAATTCACCTTTTTTCAAGATAATATTACCGCTTGCATCTTTTAAATCTTCAAGTGCATAACCATTTAATTCCTTAGCAACTTCTTCGGCTTTTGGCTCAAGTGGATTGAGATAATCCCAACACATTGCTTCTAACGGCTCAAGCGGTGCCTTTCCACCTTCTTTTTTATACAAATGAATCAATTCCGCACGCAATTCCGATAAAATTTCACCATCCGTTTTTGCTTCTGCTGGTGGTTCTGCCCCCTTCCAATGCCATTGTAACCAACGACCAGAATTTGCAATTGAACCATCTTCTTCAGCAAAACACGTTGTTGGTAAACGGAAAACTTCGGTCTGAATATCTTCAGTCACCACATTGTTAAACTCACCAAAGTTTTTCCAAAACTCTGAAGTATCTGTAATTAATGGATCCAAAATAACCAAATATTTCAGTTTACTTAATGCCTTAACAATTTTGCCTGAGTTTGCAAATGAAGCAACTGGATTCATTCCTTGGCAAAATAAACCATTCACTTTGCCGTGACACATATCCTCTATGTAACGGAATTGGTCTGTACCGCCTTTTGGCAATTTTGGTAAATAGTGGAAACCAAACTCATTATCTTTAGTGGCTTTATCGCCATAAAACGATTTCAGCATACTCACCATAAATTTTGGTGTATGTTGCCAGTAATTGACCTGACCTTTTAACATCGTTTTTGGCGTAATTCGAGCTAAGAAACTATCTAAATTGGTATCGCTCTCTGTTGGCAACGGAATATAAGAAGGCAATGTATGTGGGAATAGCCCTAAATCAGTAATACCTTGTACATTTGAATGCCCACGCAACGCATTGACCCCACCACCTGACACACCAATATTACCAAGAAGTAACTGGATCATCGCCATTGTACGAATGTTTTGTGAACCAACAGTATGTTGTGTCCAACCTAACGCATAGAGGAACGTTGCTGCCTTATCTGGCGCAGAAGTTTTTGCAATTTCTTGACAGAATATATTGAAATCTTTTTGCGCCGTCCCCGTAATACGCTCAACCATTTCAGGCGTATAGCGTTCAACGTGTTCACGCAATAAATTAATCACACAACGTGGATGTTGTAAGGTTAAATCACGTTTTGGCTGACCTTCTTCATCAAATTGGTATCCCCAAGTTGAACGGTCATATTTACGAGAGGTTTCATCATAACCAGAGAATAGCCCATCTTCAAATTTAAAATTCTCATTCACTAAAAATGCAGCATTCGTGTAATGTTTTACATATTCGTGTTGAATTTTATCATTTTTAAGAAGATAGCGAATAACCCCTGAAAGGAAAGCAATATCCGTTCCTGAGCGTAATGGCATATAAATATCAGCGACTGAAGCCGTACGGTTAAAACGTGGATCAACCACTATTAACTTCGCACCATTTTGTTTCTTCGCTTCAATTGCCCAGCGGAATCCAACAGGATGAGCCTCTGCAGCATTACCGCCCATTACAATAACAAGATCAGAATTTTTTATATCAACCCAGTGATTAGTCATCGCACCGCGACCAAATGATGGAGCAAGACTTGCTACCGTTGGTCCGTGTCAGATACTCGCTTGGTTATCGGTATAAATTATACCAAGAGAACGCACAAATTTTTGAGTAAGAATCCCTGTTTCATTACTACATGCTGAGCCTGCAAGAAAACCTGTTGTCATTAACCGATTAATAGGTTCACCTTTCTCATTCTTCTCAACAAAATTTTCATCTCGGTCATTCTTAATATGACGAGCGATACGTTCAACCGCCTCATGCCAAGAAATACGTTTCCACTCGGTTGAACCCGCTTCACGTACTTCAGGATATTTAACTCGGCGATCACTATTAACGTAATCCAATGCACCAGCTCCTTTCGGACATAATGCACCACGGCTAACTGGATGATCAGGGTCTCCTTCAATATGAATAAGTTTGCCCTTTGAATTCATTGCACCATCGCCTAAGCTATATAACAACATACCGCAACCTACGGCACAATATGTACAGGTATTACGTGTTTCCCGCATACGTAATAATTTGTATTCGCGAGGCGCTGCTAACGCTGTTGCGGGTGCAAACCCTAACATTGCAGCAGAAGTCCCAGCCATACCACCTGCACAGATCTTAAAGAATTTTCTTCTATTGACCTGCATAATCACTCCAAATCATACTTCTATGATAAATTTAATCAAAAACGCAAATTTTGCTGAATCATCGATCTAATACGGTGATAAAATCCTATTCAACAAAATTTGCAAAAATTTAAGACACCGATGATACTGATTTTTGGCAAAATAAACTATGAATAACGTATTTTTTAAAGAGGGTATGGTGAAAATTTCATCTTCTATTGACGTAAGTCAAGTTATAATTGAGAATGGTTCTTTATACTGCAGAGAACAGTCAGATAATGTCATTTATGAAGTCCCTGTTGCTCTCACTTATAACGGTATTTCTCACACCGTAATGATGTGTACTCCACAAGATTTAAAAGATTTTGCATTAGGATTCTCACTTGCGGAAAATATCCTAAATAATAAATCAGAGCTGTTTGGATTAGATATTATTGAAACCTGCAACGGAATCGAAATTCAGCTCGAAATTAGTAGCCGTCAATTTATGAACTTGAAAGAAAAACGCCGTTCTATGGCAGGTCGAACAGGGTGTGGCATTTGTGGCGTTGAACAACTAGAACAAGTGCGACAAAATTGTCAATTTTTACCATTATCTAACCGCTTGCAAAATATTGACCCTATTATTCTAAATGGCTGTTTAACTCAACTTGAAGCAAGCCAATCATTAGCAAAAGAAACTGGTGCAAGCCACGCAGCTGCTTTTTTTACATCAGAAGGAAAATTACTAGCTATCCGTGAAGATGTCGGTAGACACGTTGCACTCGATAAATTACTTGGCTGGCACGCTAAAGCGAATTCACCACTTGGCTTCGTTTTTGTAACTAGCCGAGCAAGTTTTGAAATGGTGCAAAAATGTTTAGCTTGCGGGATTGAAATGCTTTGTGCCATTTCGGCTACAACCGAAATGGCAGTTAATATTGCACAACAAAATAACTTTACTCTACTCGCTTATACTCGACAAAATAAAACAACAATTTATTCTGGAAAACACCGCTTGTTGCTTCCATAAACATAAAAAAGCCACCCTATGGGTGGCAAATTTATTTAAATAACCTAATAAACCTTCATTAGAATTTGTACGAAAGCCCAGTGAAAAAGATTACAGGATCAAGTTTAATCTTAACTTCATGATCTGCATTTAATGCTGTGAATTTTGCTTTAGTTTTAATATGGGTATACCACATCGCTGTATTAAATGATAGATTATCGGTTAATTTAACATCAATACCTATATTCGCTACTGGACCAAACGAATGCTTTTTCACTTGTAGATTTGTAATTGCTGGGTTTAACGCTTTAGCCCCAAAGAAACGTGTATAGTTTAAACCAGCACCAATATAAGGTCTTGAACCCGAATTTTTATCTAAGAAATAATATTGTGCATAAAGGCTTGGTGGTAAATGTTTTACTTTAACGACTTCACCTAATCCTAAATTTGCCGCAGGAACAGAAGCGGTAATTCGATGAGAGAAAGGGGTTGCGCCTAATAATTCTACACCAATATTATCTGTTACCATATACGTTGCGGTTAAACCCACTTGTGCATTATTATTAACGTCTAATGTAACAGGCACTGAGGTTGTTGTTTTTGATTGCGAATTCGCATTTACAAATACACCCCCCACACGGAAAATAGTATTTCCTGCTTCATGAGCTAATGCTGAACCTGCTAATAATGCTCCACTTAATGCAACTGCCAATACCGATTTTTTCATTTTAGAATCCCCTTCTAGAAGAATAATTTCAAATCATAACTAATTGTTATGTGGAACTTATTATAGAGTTCTCCCTAAAAACTGTTTTGATACATATCAAATAATATCTTAACTCTCACCCTACTTATATTTAATCCAATAGTATGAATTTAAAGAATTTGATCCAACGCAATCTCTGAAATTTTATGCCACATTTCCCCCATTTTAGGAAATCTTTCTACAATAATTTGCTCACTGCCATAGTTAAAAATTAATTTATATGCATGTAAATAGACACGATCTACTAATTTTCCTCCATAAAGCATATCACCTAAAATAGGGCTACCTAGACTTTTCATCGCTACTCGAAGTTGATGAGTCTTACCCGTTTTAGGTTGTAATATAAATAACCGTAAATTTGGTTCAAGAGAATAAGAAATAAATTGAGTTATCGCTGGCTGTACCCTGCTTTGGCACAGTTTCCAAGCACCATTACGGGTACGAACCATATCACCAATAATTTTTCCTTGCTTCTTTTTGGGCTTTTGAATTGCTAATGCAAGGTAAATTTTCTGAATCTGATGTTGTTCAAATAATTCATAAAAATAAACTGCTGCCGTTTTAGACAATGCTAAAATAAGTAAACCTGAGGTAATTTTATCTAGTCGATGGACTAACCAAACTTTTTCCACCCCTAATTGATTTGCTACTTTTTCAGTTAATCCGACCGCTTGTTCATCACGATGTACACTTACTCCCGCAGGTTTATCAATAATCACAAAATCTGAATGACGATAAACCACTGAAAATTCATTATTCATTTGTTATACTCTTAAAAAATTGAGCTAATATAATATAGGAAAGAAAAATGGCATTACAAGTTTATTTAATTCGACACGGTCGTACAAATGGAACAAAAAAGGGCTATTACAAAGTTGGGGGGATTCTCCACTCACCGAAAAAGGAATACTTGGTGCTAAACTAACAGGCAAAACTCTCCCAGAAATTCCATTTAGTGCTTACTATTCAAGTCTAATGAAACGAGCTCAAGACACTGCTGACTATATTATTGGTAATCGGAATATTTTACATCTACACCATAAAGGATTGAATGAACTTAACTTTGGCTTATGGGAAGGAAAAATGATTGCAGACCTTATCAATCACCCTGAATATCAACAAAATTGCCTCTCACGGCTTAACCCTCACACTATTAACCGCAATACTTAAAGGAATTCATTGGCACAATTTTCGTAATGCTAAAAAACACGAGTTTATCGTCAATACCTCTATCCGAATTTAATAATACCGATCATTTAAACTAAACATCTCGAATAAAAACTTAAACAACAATAGCGGTGAGATAATTAAAAAATTTGCAAAAGTAGAATTTATTTTACCGCTTATTTGGTTTAATAAAACAAACAAAAAAGTATTCCCACTTCCCAAATCAATGCAGATAAAATAACTGCAAAATGAAATTGCCAGTGTAAGGTTTTATGGCGTGCATATTTCATTATCAGAAAAGTCCCTGCAAACCCACCAAGCAGACATAAAAATAGTAAATTAAATTCGGAAATTCTCCATAAACTATTAACAGCCCTACGTTTATCAATATACATAAAATAACCGCTAAGAATATTTATTAATAGCCAATAAAACGTTAAATATAGCCCCCAATGTTCATTCATTTATGTTTAATCCTATTAAAATATTTTTCTAATATATTTTAATAAAAAAGCGAGTACCAAGTACTCGCCTTTATTATTCACTAAGTAATAAATTATTACCAGCTTACACGTAAACCAACACCGATATTTTTTTCAGTCGTTTTAGTTTTCTCAAAACTGCCAGTCTCTTTATTCTTCGTTTCGGTTTTAATTTTACTGATCGATCCTTCAACATAAGTAAATACATTTTTATGAATTTGGTATTCCGTACCTAACATAAATGTATTTGTAACTTCTTTAACATCTGCGATGAATTTTTTGCCATTATCATCTTTTTTCGGTATGTTTTTATCTTTTTTAACTGCACGTCCATAGTTACCATAAAGTGCAATTTCAGGCATTACTTGATATTTAGCACCCACACTGAAACCATTGAAACGCTCTTTTTGAGCACCTGTTTTCTTAAATGAACCAGCATAATCGCCCGCTAAAGTTAAATCATCAATCGTATATGATGCACCTGCTTGGTAAGCATCTTTATGGCTTTTCACATCTGTACCTGTTGCATAATTATCACGACTATAACCCGCTGCAACCGTTGCTGATTGACCTTGAGCTACATCAAAGCTATAAATACCGCCAACACTATAACCTGATTTTAATTTATCAGTTAATACTTCATAAGTGTCTGCATCACGTTGTTCAGCAAAACGATAATCTAAACCAATTTGTAAACCCTCAATGCCTTTATAATCATAGCGAATTGCAGCTTTGCTACTCGTTGCTAACGTTGAATCCAGCGCACCGTAATTATTATCAAAACCTGCCTGTGCAATATCATCACCAATAAGTACTTGACGACCAAATGTTAACTCACCAAACTCCTTACTACCGAATCCTACATAAGCACGATGTGCATATAAATCACCAAATTCATCTGTTGTTCTCTCAAGGTCACCTTTTTTCTGATTAAAACGGAATTCTACACGACCAAGCGCATAGAAATCATCAGCAATATTATGTTTTACCTTAACGCCAAAACGTGAACCATCATTATGTAAATTAGTATGTTTTTCTGTCTTAGCTCCATCTGCTTTTGCATTTCCGTTATCTAAAAGTAAACGAAGAGAACCATAAAAATCAACTTTAGAACCATCTTGATCATAAACAGTGGTTGCTGATGCTGATGCTGCGAATGCTGTTACTGCTAATGCTACTAGTGTTTTTTTCATATTGTTCACCTTAAATATTATTGTTGTTTAGTTAAATTACTCTCGATAAGGTATAAGAGTAACCACCATAGCTCTGCTATTCATTTACATCCATTGTAAGATTGGGTAAATGCAAATTGCCATCAAATAGTGTCAGAAACCTTTTTTTATGTCAATAATTAAAACGCTCTTTAAGAATAAGAGAATATTCATTTAAAAACAATAACTTAGAATAAAGCCACCAAATTTGTTATAATAAAAATTATTTCTACTTACACCAGCACCGCTCCAAAAAATATCGTAACCCATTGAAATATAAAATATTTTGTTTAAATCCCTATTTTTTAAAAAAGTTCCATGAAAATGTGATATATATCACATTTTTATAAAAAAGGTTATTTTTAGTTTATTTTTCAAACTACAAATAATCTATTGCAAACTAAAAAACAACTTTTATAATGGCAAAAATTTCTGAAAGACAGGTAATATGACTAACTTTTCACAATCAATAAAAACACAATGCGAGCTGTTTACGCCTTTTTTAGAATATAAAATCGAAATTTCATCTGATATTTTTATTCTATCTAAAGGACGTATTGCCGATTTTGTAGCAGAAATTGAGGAAAGCTGTGAACAACTAAGTAAACAATCTCAACCAATCTATGCTGAATTCTATTCTCAACGACTAATTCGCCAATTCGATTTATTAAGAAAACAAATCTCTAAATTACAACAAAAAACCTCACACCAACGCCCTGTATTTAAATCAGGTCAATCATTTGCAAAAAATATAGCTAATCTACCCGCTTACAAACGCCGAGAAGAATATCAAAAAGCATTAAGAGCCTTAAATGATAAAATTAGTTGGCTTATTGAACAAAGCCATAACAGCACAACTATTGAACAAAAACATTTTTTTGAAGGAAAAATTCAAGAAACTGAATATCGTAAAATGAAATGTATTCAGGCTATTGAAGAGTGCAAATAACAGCACTTACAACTAATCTTGCTCTTAATAGCATAACCCCCTGATATTACAGGGGGTATATTAGAGACTAACCAAGCAATTACTAAACAATGCCTTGCTCTAACATCGCATTTGCCACTTTTTTAAAACCAGCAATATTTGCACCGTCTACATAATTTACATAACCATCGCCTTGCGTACCATTTTCCACACAACTTTGATGGATATTCTCCATAATATTAAATAAGCGTTGATCAACTTCCTCACTCCCCCAAGAAAGGCGAATTGCATTTTGGCTCATCTCTAAGCCTGATGTTGCAACTCCACCTGCATTTGATGCTTTACCTGGTGCATATAAAATTTTAGCGCCAGTAAATATTCCCACTGCATCTAATGTTGAGGGCATATTTGCCCCTTCTGCTACGCAAATACAGCCATTTTTAAGTAGCATTTTTGCATCATTGATATCCAGTTCATTTTGAGTTGCACAAGGTAGAGCGATTTCACACGACACATTCCACGGTTTTTGTCCTTCAAAATAAGCTACTCCTTGCTCTTTTGCGTAAACAGAGAGACGCTCCCGGCGTTCATTTTTCAATTCAAGTAATGCAATCAATTGTTCTTGTGTCATTCCATTTTTGAAAAATATATAGCCATTTGAATCAGATAACGTTAAAACTTTGCCACCTTTTTGTATAACTTTTTCTGCCGCATATTGTGCAACATTTCCAGAACCTGAAATAACAACCCCTTTACCTTCGATCGTTTGTCCTTTGGTATTTAGCATACTTTCAGCAAAATAAACTGTGCCGTAGCCCGTTGCTTCTGGGCGAATTAAACTCCCTCCCCAAGTGAGGCCTTTACCTGTTAAGACAGAACTAAACTCATTACGTAATTTTTTATATTGCCCAAATAGATAGCCAATTTCACGTCCGCCAACACCAATATCTCCCGCAGGTACATCAGTATTGGGACCAATATGACGAAATAGTTCACTCATAAATGCTTGGCAAAAACGCATCACTTCGCCATCAGACTTTCCTTTTGGATTAAAATCTGAGCCACCTTTGCCGCCACCCATTGGCAAAGTTGTCAATGCATTTTTGAATACCTGCTCAAATGCTAAAAATTTTAGCACGCCTAAATCTACCGTTGGGTGAAAACGCAATCCGCCTTTATATGGTCCAATTGCCGAGTTCATCTGCACTCGATAGCCTCGATTAACTTGTACTTTTCCTTGATCATCAACCCAACTAACTCTAAAGCTAATCACTCGTTCTGGCTCAACTAAACGCTCGAGTAATCCATATTGGGTATATTGTGGATTTTTTGCTAAAAATGGCGCAAGACTACCGAAAACTTCTTCTACTGCCTGATGAAATGGATACTGATTTGGATCACGCTGTTTGATCTGCTGAAATAAAACATTTAAGTCATTCATAATTCACCTCTGTATAAAATAATTATTATTTGTTGTATTTAACCTTTTTGATTCTATCAAAGCATTTTTGATTTGCAATCACTTATTATAATTTTTAATTATATAAATTAAAAAAACTAATTAAATATAATTTTTATGAACAATATTTCATCAGATAACTCTTTTTGCAAAAATTTGGCAAGAAATAACCGCTTGTAAGCAGAATTAGAGTAAAATCATCGCTAATAATTACCAAATAAGGAGCGACTTACTATGCAAAATAATGATAATAATGTTGATCAACTAGAAATTCTAAAATTTGAAAAAATGGCAAAAACTTGGTGGGATCCGCAAGGTAGCTTCAAGCCGATTCATTTACTTAATCCATTACGTTTAGCTTATATTAGTGAAAAAGCGAACGGACTGTTTGGCAAAAAAGTGCTTGATGTTGGTTGCGGTGGAGGCATATTAAGTGAAAGTATGGCAAAACAAGGGGCAATCGTTACTGGAATTGATATGACGACTGAGCCACTGAATATAGCCAAACAACATTCACAGCAACAAAACTTAGAAATTGATTATCAACAGATTACTATTGAAGATTTTTTACAAAATCAGACCGCTTGTAATGCAGAAAAATTTGATGTGATTACCTGCATGGAAATGTTAGAGCACGTTCCTGATCCATTGTCTATTATTAAAAGTTGCCAACAACTGCTCAAACCAAACGGCATACTCTTTTTTTCTACGATTAATCGAACCTTAAAAGCCTATGCACTAGTTATTATTGGTGCGGAATATGTGTTAAAGCTACTTCCTAAAGGTACTCACGAATTTGATAAATTTATCAAACCAGCTGAATTACTCTCTTGGTGCGATGATGCAAAATTGCGATGTAGTGAAATAATCGGTTACCACTTTAATCCTATTACCGAAAAATTTTGGTTAAATAAAGATGTAAGCTGTAATTATATTGCAACACTAACACATAATAACTTTTCATTAGCTAACATATAATGTTCAGAAAAATAATAAAAGATATCCTCATCTAAGCTATAAATATCCCCGTAAAACGGGATTTTAATATTTTTTATCAACTTTTCCGAATAGCCTTTGCCATTTCTGAGCTTTATTTAATATTGGAGATTGGACAATTCTTACCATTTGTACTACACCAATCAATATCATTATGAACGAAATTATTCCAATAAAAATAAAGTATATTTTAATGTATCGAAAGTTAAAATGGCACGCCCTAAAGGATTCGAACCTTTGACCCACGCCTTAGAAGGGCGTTGCTCTATCCAGCTGAGCTAAGGGCGCGTAGTAAGAAATAAATATGATGCTTTAGAAGTGGTCGGCGAGATAGGATTTGAACCTACGACCCACTGGTCCCAAACCAGTTGCGCTACCAAGCTGCGCTACTCGCCGACTAAAAGATGACACTATTATAATTTCTTTTAATACCTCGTCAATCATTTTCTATCTACTTGATTTTAAATGGCTATTCTTTAAACATTAAGATAAATTATACTTATCAATACTCATTTTTTTTGAGAGAATAATAAACATTTTCCTTATTGGGGCTCGTATGTCTGCACAAATTATTTCAGGTTCTGATCTCGCTTATCAAATTAAGCAAGAAATTGCACAAAAAATTTCAGCTTTTCATGGTCAAGGGAGACGCAAACCTGAGCTGGCTGTTATTTTAGTTGGCAGTGATCTCGCCTCACAAATTTATGTAAAAAACAAACGTAAGAGCTGTGCAGAAGTAGGTATTCAATCTTACACTTATGAACTCGCAGAACAAACGACAGAAACTGAGATTCTCTCTCTTATCAATAAATTAAATAATGCTCCAAATATTGATGGTATTTTAGTTCAACTACCACTACCGCCACACATTGATAGCACTAAAATTATTGACGCTATTTGTCCAGATAAAGATGTTGATGGCTTTCACCCTTACAATATTGGCAGGTTATGTCAGCGTATCCCAACACTACGAGCCTGCACGCCTTATGGAATTATAAAATTACTTGAAAAAACTGGAATTGAGTTTCTCGGCAAACACGCTGTTATAGTTGGCGCATCAAATATTGTTGGTCGCCCAATGGCATTGGAATTACTGTTAAAGGGCTGTACCGTAACAGTAACTCACCGCTTTACCCTTGATTTAGCAACTCATATCCGCCAAGCAGATATTTTAATCGTTGCCATAGGCAAACCTAGTTTTATACAGGGAGAATGGATAAAAGAAGGGGCTGTTGTCATTGATGTCGGCATTAACCGTGTTGATAATAAAATAATCGGTGATATTGAATTTGATGTGGCATTAGAAAAAGCCAGCTTTATTACACCTGTACCAGGTGGCGTAGGGCCAATGACTGTTGCAATGTTAATGCAAAATACACTGCAAGCCTATGAAAATCATATTCAATATAACAGCGATAATTTCTAATTAGATTTTGCTTACAATTTACAGGCTCAATTATTCATAAAAGATTGAGCCTTTTACATATTTAAAATAAATCTTATAGTAGATTTGCACTTTCTAATGCTGCAATGACTTTAGGCTGTGCTTCTTCAGATAATACAGTTAATGGCAAACGCAAACTTGGTTGAGAAATCAACCCCATTTTATACGCTGCCCATTTTACAGGGATAGGGTTACCCTCAATAAATAGATCTCGATGTAAATCGACTAGCTGATTATTTATTTTCTCTGCTTCATCAAATTGTCCAGCCAAAGCAAATTCACACATTTTTGCCATATCTGCTGCTGCAAGGTTGTTGGTAACTGAAATAACACCTTGGCCACCAAGTTTAATAGACTCAAGCCCAGTTGCATCATCGCCACTTAAGAAAATAAATTCATTACCCGCTAATCGTTTGATTTCAGTTACACGACCAAGATCACCTGTTGCTTCTTTAATCCCAATAATATTTGAAATTTTCGCTAAACGCGCAACTGTTTCGGGCTTTAAATCACTGCCTGTACGACTTGGTACGTTATATAAAATTTGTGGTAATTTCGTACATTCTGCAATCGTTTTAAAATGTTGGTACATTCCCTCTTGGGTTGGTTTATTGTAATATGGTACCACACTTAAACACCCCACAATACCACTGTCTTCTAACAATTTAGTTAAAGTGATTGCTTCATTAGTTGAATTTGAACCTGTACCTGCAATAATCGGAATTCGCCCTGCTGCATACTCTACACCTTTACGAATCAATCTAACTTGCTCATCAATAGTAAGTGTAGTTGATTCTCCCGTTGTGCCTACAAGAACAATACCGTGCGTACCTGACTCAATATGAAATTCAATTAATTTTTTTAATTCTCCAAAATCAATTTCCCCCTCACACATTGGGGTAATTAATGCAACGATACTGCCTGAAAATAAAGGTACTGACATTTTTCTCTCCTGTCTATTTTTTATAGCGTTATTCGTTAAACAGATTGCAAAATTACACTGCAATATGCAAGTAATTTCTTGACTATTTGCAAAAAAATAATAAATCTAATCGCTTATAACTCCTTTTTGAAAGGCCATTGCTACTAACGTTCGCCATTTTTCTGAGCCATCTATTGACCTTCCCATATTAGCAATGTTTGGAAAGCGCCCCCAGCATTCAAAATGATGTTTCTTCATTAAATCAATACTTACCCGATTTAACTCAAAAATATACGCCATTAGAGTATTAATCTCATAGTCTAACATCACATTTTGCATATATTGAACAACTTGAGAGCCATACCCTTTTCCTTTAGCGGATTGATCAAAATAAATGCTAATTTCAGCTGTATGTACAAATCCTGATCGTTCATAGAAAGGAGAAAAACTAAACCAACCAACTACACCTGAATATTCCTCTACACTCCAAAGTGGGTATTTTTCACTCTGTAAATGAAAATCAAACCATTGCTGACGATTTTCTTCTGTAACAAATTCCAGATCTGCTGTAATTTGATGTGTTGGAATAGCTTGATTATAAATAGATAAAATCTGTTTAAAATCTTCTTGTTTTGATTTTCTGATTATCATTTCTCAAATTTTAATAAATCTGTTAGAGCATAAGCAATACTATTTTCATTATGTGAGCCAATCACTTTTTTAGCGCTTTTTTGTACTTCTTGATCTGATTCACCCATTGCAATCCCCATTCCTACCAAAGACAGCATACTTATATCGTTGAAATTATCACCAAAAGCAATAACCTTTTCAGGTGAAATTCCTTCCAATTTTAACAATTCTGCTAGACAAGCACCTTTAGTATTACCTTGAGCTGTAATATCAACACGATCAACCCAAGACCATTCAGCACTAAATTGATCAAGCGGTAGGTTATCAACAAATTTTTGCATTTTATCTAAATCAGGATTACTAACTAACACTTTCCAAATTATAGAATTGCCATCTAATAAATCATCAAATTTAACCTGGCGAACATCGGGGCGGATAGATGAATCAACACTATTTACCCAAGCCAGTAATTTTGTGAAATGTGTATTAAGCATTTCATAAGTCATACTATCACGTGTATAAACAGCAAGATGTAGCGATTTTTCTTGGGCAGAACGAATTAACAACATAGCTTGCTCTGTTGTTAATGGATTACCCCATAATACTTTATCGTGTTTAAAATCGTATAGATATGTGCCATTACAACAAACAACGGGCGTGTCTAATCCTAACTCTATATAGTACGGACGAACTGCAGTATGATGACGCCCTGTAACAATAAAGATTTTTAACCCTAACAATTGAGCTTGTTTAATTGCTCTCTTACTTGACTCTAAAATTGAGCCTTGATTAGATAGCAACGTTCCATCAAGATCAAATGCAATTGCTTGATAATCCATAAAAGTTCTCCTACCTATATAAAAAAAGAAAGGATGATTTCTCACCCTTTCTATTTTATAACGCTAATTTATCCATTAGTAAATTATTTATTACCATTGTACGCTGGCGTTTGATAAAGCGGTGCTGGACCATTTGGACCTGCAACGTTACCATTTTCATTTTGCTTTAATACACCACCATTTGCAGAAATCTCTACACGGCGATTTGGACGTAAGCAATCTTTTAATGCTTGACCTGATTCACCATCACACGCTTTTACTTGATGTGCTTTACCATAGCCTACTGCTTCCATTTGTGCAACAACACCTTGTTGTGCTAAACGAGCTTTAACCATATTTGCACGACGTTGTGAAAGATTTAAGTTATACTGCTCAGAACCTAAACGGTCAGTATAACCTGCAATTTTAACTTGTTGTGCGCCTGATGCTTTTAATTGACCAGCAACATTATCAACAACTTCTTTACCTTTTACGGTTAAAGTATCTTTATCGAAGTCAAATAAGAAATCACCGCTTAAATTAAATGATGAATTACCATTACAACCATTTGGATACCAATAGAAACTTTGTGCATTCATATTTTTATCAAATAAAATTTTGTATTGGCAGATTTTATGTACGCCATTTTCACGGTAGTTGAATGCGTAATCCCATTCACGAACACCATATAATCCTTCTTCAAAATGCGGACGACCAATTAAGTAATAAAGTTGATCTTTATTCATACCACGTTCGATTTGGCGAACATTCTCCCAGTTTGGCCAAGAACCAAATTGTGAGCCATCGTGGTTAAATTCTGATTCAGAAATTTTTGGGAATACTGGGTTTTCAGTTGTCCCTTCGTCAGATACTTTACTTAAGTTACCACAAGCAGTGACTGCAAGCGCAATACTGGTTAATAGTAATCCGCGAGAAAGAATTGTTTTTTTCATTTAAGGTGTTCCTTTTGAAAATTGTTGTATAAAAATATTTAGATTACTCGTATTACCATCATTTGGCATACAGGTTCAGCAGATTTTACACTACTAAAAATTTTTATTCTAGCTTTTTTGATTATTATTTAAATAGATAAATCTTCTACTAATAATTGCAAATTTCGATTTCCTCGAAATTCATTTATATTCAATTTATAAATCAATTTGGCTGATTTAATTGAATAATCAGGATATTGCCTTAAATCAATATTAAACCAGATTGCATCAATTTGCATACCTTCACTACTTTCAACAATTAATGCCAAATGTTTCTGCCCTACTAATTTCTGATGTAAAATTTTAAAATCACCCTCAAATATAGGCTCTGAAAAATGTTGCCCCCAAGGACCCGCTTGTTTTAATAATTCTGCTGTATCAAGGTTCAATTCATTAGTTTGCAATTCACCATCAGTATAAATAATACCTTGTAACTGTTCTGGCTCAATAAATGTTTGAACAACATTATTAAAAGCCTGTTCAAATTGAGGAAGTTTTTCTCGAGCAATCGTTAGCCCTGCTGCCATTGCATGGCCGCCAAATTTAATAATTAAATCGGGGTAATTTGTATCAATCCGCTCAAGCAAATCACGCATATGCACCCCAATAATTGAACGGGCAGACCCCCGCAATAACTCGCTTTGCTCATCTTCTTGCGCAAACACGATGGTAGGACGATTAAATTGATCTTTTATCCGAGAGGCTAATATACCAATAACGCCTTGATGCCAATCAGCTTGGAATAAAATAATGCCACTTGCTACTGAGTAATCTATTAAATTTGGCAATTTTGCACAAATTGCTAGAGCTTCAGCTTTCATCTCTTGTTCAAATTCCTTACGAGTTTGATTAAGTGAATCTAATTCTAATGCTAGCTGGCGTGCCGTCATTAAATTTTCACAAATCAATAACTCAACGCCAAGAGACATATTCTCTAGCCGACCCGCTGCATTTAAACGTGGTGCAATGGAAAATCCTAAATCACTGGCTTGCAAACTTGATAACTCACGCTTACCCACTTCAGCTAGTGCTTGAATACCAACTTTAGCCTGTCCCGAACGAATACGATTTAACCCTTGTGATACTAAAATTCTATTGTTGTGGTCAAGGGGAACAACATCTGCAACCGTTCCCAATGCAACTAGATCAAGTAATTCTGAAATATTTGGTTCTTTAGTTTTGAAAGCACCTTCTTTACGTAGCTTTGCTCTCAACGCAATCATTACATAAAAAATAACGCCCACACCAGCTAATGATTTAGACGGAAATTCGCACGTTGCTAGATTTGGATTCACAATCGCATCAGCATTAGGTAAAGAATCTGTTGGTAAATGGTGATCCGTGATCAGCACTTTTATACCATGAAATTTCAACAAATCGATTCCCTGAAAAGACGAGATACCATTATCTACGGTTAAGACCAAATCAACGCCTTTTTCTATAACCATTTGTGCAACATCAATACTTAATCCATATCCCTGAGAAAATCGATCAGGAATGATATAATCCACGTTCTGAAAGCCAAATTGACGTAGAGCTAATATTGCTAAAGCCGTGCTAGTTGCCCCATCAGCATCAAAATCTCCTACAATCACTATTCTTTCTTGCTGTTGATAACTTTGAAACAATAATTCGACCGCTTGTTCAATATTAGCCAGTTGATTTGGGTTATGTATTCCCTTTAATGATAAATCCAATTGCTTTCGAGATTTTACTCCTCGAGCTTGATAAATACGGTTTAATAACGGGTGATCGGATATACATTCGTCCGTTAATAACGGACGACGTTTGATGAGTTTATTCATTCTATAATTTATTGCCTAATACAAGCGGTTAGATAATTGAATTGATAAGCTTTTAACTAAGAGCTTTGTAACATTTTCAATAGTTCTTTTGGCTCAACATAGCCAGGGATCACTTCTCCTTCTGATGTAATGATACTAGGTGTTCCCGTTATGCCAAACTGAATACCTAAGTTATAATGCTTTTTAACCACACTAGGAGTTTTTACTGTTTTCGGGAGACGTCCACTTTCAGCTTCATTCAATGCAAATACCTTATCTTCGGCACTCCACACTGCCTCCATTTGTTTAGCGACTTGCGTATTTAATCCGCCTCGAGGAAATGCTAAATAACGTATAGTAATACCTAAGTCATTGTATTCTTTTATCTGCTGATGCAAAATATGGCAATATTGGCAAGTAATATCCGTAAAAATATTCACTACATATTTTTGATTCTTCGCAGGAAATACAATCATTTCGTTGCTTAAGGCATTCAACTGTTTCATTAACGCATTATTTGTGATGTCTATCGCTTTACCACTTTTTAATTCAAACACTTTACCATAAATTACGAAACGCCCATCTTGACTAATTTGCACAACACCTTGATCAGATACTGCGGTTTTAAAGCCTGGTAAAGCCGATTCTGCAATTTTAACATTTGTTGCTCCAACACTTTCAAGCTGTTTTTCCAAATTAACGCTTGCCCAAATCGAGCTTGAAATTAAACTTGCTACTGTTGCTACCATTACTTTTGAATTCATTATTATGTCCTTATAGTTTTAATTTTGCTTCGATCATTCGAGCTTTTGCTAAAAATGCCTGCCGCTCTTTCTCTGGCATTCCAGAACCTGTTCCTGGTAGCCTTACCGTTAATGGATTAACTGGCTGTCCGTTAATATGAAACTCATAATGCAAATGTGGACCTGTTGAACGCCCTGTATTACCTGAAATAGCAATACGCTCACCTTTTTTCACACTCTGTCCTACACGAACTAACGCCCTACTTAAGTGCATATAGACCGTAGTATACTGTCCACCATGTCGCACTTTAATATAACGCCCTGCACCATTTGCTTGATAAGCCACATGCTCAACAACACCATCAGCTGGAGCAATAACTGGTGTTCCACTTTGTACACCTAAATCAACCCCTTTATGAGGAGCAATTCGTCCAGTAACGGGGTGTCTTCGTCTTGGGTTAAAAGGCGATGAAATTCTAGGTGTAAATTGTAACGGATAGCGAGAAAATCCCTTACCTAACGTTTCACCATGCCGGCTATAATAACGCCCATTATCTGCCTGAATAGCATAATAGCTTTTATTACCACTAAGAATATGGATAGCCTCCACATTACCTAATTCTGTTACCTTATTATTGATATATTCTCGTTTCACTAAAATAACGTATTTATCCCCTTTTTTTAGCTTATTGGTTGCAATTTGCCATTGAATACCTGATGCAAGCTGAGAAATTTGTCGGTTAGAAAGCCCTTGTTTTTTTAAACTCGAAGTAAAATCTCCATTGAGAACACCTCTTACTACATCTTGTTTCCAAACGCCCTGTTTTTCTATGGTTTGTACAGAAAACTGATTTTTCGATTTACGTTCAAAAATTTTCTCTTCTTTTTCGGATACCAACCAATTCATATATTCTAGCTCACCGTCTTTGTTTAGGATCCAATAAAATTGTTGCCCCGGTGTCAATGTCGCTAATTGAGGAAATTTTTTCTCTAGTACCCGAGCTGTTGCATTGCTTAATCCCGATTGCTCCAATACATCTTTTAATTTATCGCCTCGAGCAACTGTATAGCTAAATTGATTTTGAATACGAATAGCCTGCTCTGCGACATCTAAAAAACTATCCAATGCTTGTTCAGCTTCTTCAGACAATATTTCTCCCGATTTTTTTTGTTTATCTTTAGCCGCTGCATCTTGTAAACGCTCAATTGTTTCATCATCAACATCATCTTCCGCCACAAATTCATCTTCATAAGATGTCGCATTTTCATCAGTTGGAGACTGAACATCTACTTCATCAAGTTCATTATCTTGAATATCAATATAAGT
The DNA here is from genome assembly GCF_013377275.1 of Vespertiliibacter pulmonis. Classification (NCBI taxonomy): domain Bacteria; kingdom Pseudomonadati; phylum Pseudomonadota; class Gammaproteobacteria; order Pasteurellales; family Pasteurellaceae; genus Vespertiliibacter; species Vespertiliibacter pulmonis. The sequence goes on along the minus strand of NZ_CP016615.1, from coordinate 1,572,060 downwards.
AAGATCTTTTGCATTTGAAATAGCGGAATGAGAAAGGTTATCTAATGCTACATCTTCCATTTTCGTATCAGATAATGCCATTAATGCCAAATTATTTGCTGAAGTCGCAAAGGGATCAGGATTATCCGCAACCTCATTAACAAGCGGTGCGTTAACTATATTTTTTTGCTCTGTTTGTTTACTAGACGAATGATGATACTCTGGTTGCGATTTAACCGCTAAACCAATGCCAATTACAATGCAGAACAACGCCATTAAAAATAAAAACGCTTTAACACGATTTTTCTTACGGCGGCGATCTCGAGCGAAAACAACGTATTGCAAATTATTATCCTAATTATTTTTCTTATTTTAGTTCTAAATATTTATCCATTTTCGCTTTGACAGAAATTCTGCGAAAAAATTCACATGGACTTGTCAAAGATAAAAAAATCCGCTACTTTTAATGGCCTATACCCATAAAAATTTTAATACAATGCAAATTACACGAGTTAAGCCGATTACTCAACCCAATAATGAGCCATTGATCCGTTTAGAAAAGATTAACGTAACCTTAGAAAGTAAATCAATTTTACAAAATATCACGCTCAATATTTATCCAAATTCTATTACAACGATTGTCGGGCCCAATGGTGGTGGAAAATCAACCTTGTTAAAAGTATTACTTAAGTTATTACCCGCAACAAGCGGCCAGATATATCATAAAAAAGACATAAAAATTGGCTATGTTCCACAAAAATTACATTTAGATTCATCTATTCCCATTACAGTCCGTAAATTTTTGTCTCTTAAACCAAGGGTAACTCAAGCTCTGATTGATGAATCTCTTGAACTTTTTTCTATCACTCATTTAGCTCAAAGTAGTATGCAAAAATTATCAGGCGGAGAATTACAAAGAGTATTGTTAGCTCGTGCAATTTTAGACCGCCCACACCTACTTGTCTTAGACGAACCAATGCAAGGCGTAGATATTACAGGGCAAACAGAACTCTATCAACTACTAAATAAAACACGAGATTGGCTAAATTGTGCAATTTTAATGGTTTCTCACGATCTTAATATTGTAATGGCAAATACGGACGAAGTATTGTGTGTTAATCGACACATCTGTTGTGCCGGCACACCCGAAAAAATTTCAATGGAACCAAGTTTTATCCATTTTTTTGGCGATCAATTTGCTAAAAATGTGGCATTCTACGCTCATAATCATAACCATCACCACAATCTTCACGGTGATGTCTGCGGTGGTAACTGCCAACACTAATTAAGGAAAACTATGTTTGAAATTCTATTTCCTGCTTGGCTTGCAGGATTGCTTTTAGCATTTGTTACGGCACCACTCGGGGCGTTTGTAGTATGGCGAAAAATGGCATATTTTGGAGACACCCTATCCCACTCAGCGTTACTTGGGGTTGCACTCGGTATTTTTCTACAAATTGACCCCTATCTAGCGGTAATTATCATCACAATTTTACTTGCTTTAGGCTTAGTTTGGCTGGAGCAACGTTCTAATCACTCGGTAGATACTATTTTAGGAATTATTGCACACTGTAGTCTCTCTCTTGGGGTCATTACTATTAGTTTACTTGACAATGTACGGGTAGACTTAATGTCCTATCTTTTTGGCGATTTACTGGCAATTGATTTTAATGATGTCATTTTTATCGGCATTGGCGTGCTATTTATAGCGACTATTTTGGCATTGTTCTGGAAAAAATTACTATCGATTACCGTAAGCCCTGAACTTGCTCAAATCGAAGGGCTAAATATTGCCCGTTTACGCCTATTATTGATGGTTTTAACTGCCTTGACGATTGCACTAAGTATGAAATTTGTAGGGGCTTTAATTATTACTTCTCTACTCATTATCCCATCGGCAACTGCACGCCGTTTCGCTCACACGCCAGAGACGATGGTCATTTATGCTATCTTTTTCAGTATCATAGCCATCTCAGGTGGTCTTATTTTATCAGGATTAAAAGATACCCCCGCAGGTCCTTCTGTTGTAATTTGTGCTGGTGCAATGTTTCTACTTTCTTTATGTAAAAAAATAGCAAAATAAAATCGCTAATAATACTTGCTATTTTTCCCGATTTTCCCGAAAATCTCACTAGACTGCTTGCTATATGTTATTTATACAAGCAGTTCATTTTTTGGAAATTTTATTAATAATGAAAAAATAAATTATGTGTCAATTATTAGGAATGAATTGCAACTCTCCAACGGACATTACATTTTCGTTTGAAGGGTTTCGACGGCGGGCTGGGCTTACAGATTGCCATACAGATGGTTTTGGTATCGCTTTTTTTGAAGGGAAAGGCGTTCGTATTTTTCGAGATAACCGCCCTGGAGCTTCCTCACCAATGGCAGATCTCGTTAGCCAATATCATATAAAATCCTATAATGTTATCGCTCATATTCGTAAAGCAACTCGAGGCGATGTCAATTTGGAGAACACTCACCCTTTTATCCGTGAAATCTGGGGAGAAAATTGGGTTTTTGCCCATAACGGTACCATCGAAAATATTACTATCTGCCCAAGCAATCATTATCAACCTATTGGAACAACAGATTCAGAAGTTGCATTCTGCTGTATTGCTACGAAATTAAAAGAACGCTTTCCTTTTAAACCTAGCGAAAAAGAAATTTTTGATGCCATTGTTGAGATTACGAGTGAAATTGCGATGCACGGCGTATTTAATTTCATACTCTCTAATGGACATTGGATGATTGCTCGCTGTTCAACCAATCTACACTATGTATGCCGTAAAGCTCCTTTTGGTGTTGCCTTACGAGATGATGATGTAAGTATTAATTTTCAAGAGTATGCTTGTGAAACAGATAAAATCGTTGTCATTACTACTCAACCACTAACTAAAAATGAATCTTGGACAAAAATGAAAAATGGCGGTTACGTCTTTTTTAAAGAGGGTGATGTGATGTTTGAAATTGAAGGGACATTACCTGAATGTAAACCTCACGTTTAACGTTCAATGATATAAGAATAAAACAAGCGGTCGTTTTAGCAAAAAATTTACTAAAATAACCGCTTATTATTTTATCTACTACTCAAAAACAGCCCATACAGGTGCGTGATCAGACGGTTTTTCCATTGATCTGATCTCTAAATCAATGCCTGTGGCAACACAGCGGCTGGCGAGTGAATTAGACGCTAGCACTAAATCAATGCGTAATCCACGATTATCATCAAAACCTTTTGATCGGTAATCAAACCACGAAAATTTATCATCTGCCATTGGATTCATTGCTCGGAAAGTATCCACTAATCCATACTGATGTAATTTACCAAGCCATTCGCGTTCTTCAGGCAAAAATGAACATTTGCCGTCTCGTAACCAACGTTTACGGTTAGGCTCACCAATTCCAATATCCAAATCAGTTGGGCTAATATTCATATCCCCCATAATCACAATTGGATTTTCAGGTCGTAATTCCGTTTCTAAATAATGTTGTAAATCAGCATAAAATTTCTGTTTAGCTGGAAATTTCGTTTCGTGGCTACGATTTTCACCCTGTGGAAAATAGCCATTTAGCACGGTTAATTTACCAAAAGAGGTTTCAAGATCTGCCATAATCATTCTTTTTTGAGCATTTTCATCATCCGTTGGAAAACCTTTTCGAACAGCAATAGGTTCTGCTTTAGTTAATAATGCAACGCCATAATGCCCTTTTTGTCCATGGTGAAAAACGTGATAGCCGAGATGATTGACTAAATCGTGTGGAAAATCTTCGTCTGACACTTTTATTTCTTGCAAGCCCAATACATCAGGCTGATGTTTAGCAATCAATGCTTCTAATTGATGCGGTCTAGCTCGCAACCCATTGATATTAAATGAGATAAATTTCATTCGTTGTCCTTGTAAATATAAATTTCTACAATAAATAGAAATAGGGAAAGATTTATTGACTATACGGCTTTAATTTGAATAACACCACTATCGGTGTAATCATTTAACTCGTCTTCATCTTGAATTATAGGCTGTTGGGGAATATCCGCTTTATCAAAGGCAATATCGCCTTCAATACCTTCTAATAGTATTCCTCGCTTAAGCCCTTTAAAATCAAAAAGTTTTGGATCACAAAGGTGAGAAGGCGCAATATTTTGCAAAGCACTAAACATTGTTTCAATACGTCCCGGGAATTGACGATCCCACTGTTGTAACATCTCTTTGACCACTTTACGTTGTAAATTTGGTTGTGAACCACACAAATTACACGGAATAATCGGAAAGGCTTTTGCAATAGCATAACGTTCAATATCTTTTTCTTTACAATATGCAAGCGGTCGGATTACGATTTGTTTTCCATCATCGCTGACTAATTTAGGTGGCATACTTTTCATTTTTCCACCATAAAACATATTTAAAAACAGCGTTTCTAGCATATCATCACGGTGGTGTCCAAGTGCAATTTTGGTCGCTCCAAGCTCTGTTGCGGTACGGTATAAAATCCCACGGCGTAAACGAGAGCAAAGTGAGCAAGTTGTTTTTCCCTCTGGGATTTTTTCTTTTACAATACCATAGGTATTTTCTTCTACAATCTTATAATCAACCCCAATTCCCGCAAGATATTCAGGCAAAATATGTTCAGGAAATCCTGGTTGTTTTTGATCAAGATTTACTGCGACAATATCAAAATGGATAGGGGCATTGATGCGTAAATTTAACAAAATATCAAGCAATGTATAGCTATCTTTTCCGCCTGATAGACAGACCATTACTTTATCGCCCTCTTCAATCATATTAAAATCAGCAATCGCATTACCAACATTTCGGCGTAAACGCTTTTGTAATTTATTAAAGTTATACGCAACTTTTTTCTCTTTTTGCGTGTTTTGGAAGGCTTCTTGAGTCATAATATCGTTATTTTCTAAGTTCAAAAGATTAAATATAGTAAACTTTTCCCCTATTTTTTCAAGTAAAGACGTAATATATACGTTGATAAATTTCGGATTTTTAAGCAATTATGACAACAAAACGCATTATCGTTGGAATCAGTGGTGCGAGTGGATTTCAATACGGCTTTAAAGCCTTAGAGTTATTAAAAAACCTTGATGTAGAAAGCCATTTAGTCGTTTCAAAAGGGGCTGAATTAACTCGCCAATATGAAACAAATTATACTGAACAGCAACTATTAGATTTAGCTGATGTGGTACATTCTGCTCACAATCTTGGGGCAAGTATTTCAAGCGGTTCATTTAAAACGATGGGAATGCTTATTGCCCCCTGTTCAATGCGAACTCTTGCCTCTGTTGCACACGGATTTAGTGATAATTTACTCAGCCGTGCTGCAGATGTTGTATTAAAAGAACGGCGAAAACTGGTGCTAATGGTACGAGAAACTCCCCTACATTTAACCCATTTAGACAATATGCGAAAGGTAACAGAAATGGGCGGAATTATTTTTCCACCTGTACCTGCATTATATCATCAACCCAAAAGCGTTGATGAAATTATCACCCATAGCGTTAGCCGTGCGTTAGATCTGTTTGATCTCAATATAGATATTGCTCGCTGGCAAGGAAAGTAAACTCATAATGACTCCAATTCCTACCAATATTATTAAATTTATCAACCGCCATCACGTTGTCAGCCTTGCTTGCTACTCAAATTGTACAATCTGGTCTGCAAGCTGTTTTTACATTTTTGATGTCGAAAACAACCGCTTGCTTTTACTTACAAAACGAACGACTCGCCACGGGGAATTGATGCAACAAAACCCAAATATTGCCGGCACAATCGCAGGACAACCCGAACATCTCAATGAAATAGAAGGTATACAATTTTCTGCAACAGCTCGTTGTTTATCTCAAACTGATGAAAAAAATAGGGCTTTTACCCAATATACTCAACGCTACCCCATCGCCAAACTTATTCCAAGTGATGTATGGGAAATTTGCTTTGATGAAATCAAATTTACGGAGAATCGCACCGCTTTTGCCCATAAAACTTACTGGAAAAGAACAGATTAGTTTTCTAAAAATAAAAAATTGGACGTAATAACGTCCAATTTACTTTATAAAACTATTTAGAATAGGTATTACAGCATTTTTCCATTATCAATCTGATAAACTCGGTCAAAATGATCCATACCATTTAAACGGTGAGTTATCATCAATAATGTTTTATCCAGACAATGTTCAAAAATACATTGTAGAATATGTTGCTCCGTTTCTCTATCTAACCCTTCTGTTGGCTCATCAAGCAAGATAATTTCTGCTTTGCTCAACAATAAACGAGCTAACCCTAAACGGCGTTGTTCTCCGCCAGATAATGGACGTCCACCATCACCAAGCCATAAATCTAGCCCTTCTTGTTCAGTTAAATAGCTTAATTCAACTTTGGCTAACACTTTATACAATTCAGCTTCACTCGCTTGCGGATTTCCCATTAACAAATTATCTTTAATCGTTGCACTAAAAATATGCACCCTCTGGGTTAATGCTACAATATGTGTTCTCAATACCTGCTCAGGATAATTCGTAATTTTGCAATTATTCAGTAAGATCTGACCGCTTGTATTATCATAATTACGTACAAGAAGTTGAAAAATAGTTGATTTTCCACTACCTGTTTTACCTAAAATAGCGATTTTCTCGCCAGCATTGATCTCAAAGGTAATCTGATCCAACACAACTTCAGTACGTTCAGGATAACTAAAACTCACTTTATCAAAACGGACAAGCGGTTGGTTTTTCTCTATTTTTTGCCATTTTTCTGTACCATTAAAGGTAACAAGCGGTCTTTGCTGAGTAATCTCATTTAGCCGTTCTGCGGCTGTGATGATTTGCCCTAAATGCAAAAAAGCGATACCTATTGGACTTAAAATTTCAAGCGATGCCAGCGTGCAGAATACAACTAACGCAATCAATGCCTCAGGGCTATCTGCGCTCGGCACATTAATAGCCGTTGCAGAAAGGTAAATGACTACCGTAACCAATAAACCATTTAATGCAACTAACATTGCATTAGAAAGCCCTGCTAGTTGGCTCTCTCTACTTTGTGCGAATAACCACGTTTTTTCTGTCTGATTAAGCCGATCCGTTGCTTGAGCTTGCACCCCAAATAATAGAAATTCGCCATTCAGCTGTATCCATTCAATAAACTGGCTACGATAATTTGCTCGGCTTTGAATAGCAAGGTTGCCTAATTTTCTGCCTAAACGATAAAATAATAGAGGAAAAATAAGCAATAATACCGCTAACGAGCCACAAATAACAAAAGCTAGAAGTGGTGAGATAAATGATAAGCCTATTGCCATAAATAGAATAATCATTACCGCACTCACAAAAGGCGAAATTAAATTGAGATAAAGTGTATCTAACGTATCAACATCTGATACTAGCCGATTTAATAATTCACTATTTCGATAACGGCTTAATCCTGCTGGTGTTAAAGGAATGAGTTTACGGAAAATAGTTACTCTTAAATTAGCTAAAACTCGAAATGTACCATCGTGAGTAACAAGCCGTTCAAAATAACGAGAAATAGTACGCCCAATTGCTAACCCTCTCACGCCTGATGATGGATAAAAGAAGTTAAATAATAGGCTTGAACCCACTAATGCAGATGCAGCTAAAAACCAGCCTGATAGGCTTAATAAGCCAATACTTGCCGCCAAACTGGTAATAGCAAGTACAATACCAAACAATAACTGCCCTAAATGGCTACGGTATAGCGAAAGAAATGGAAGAAGTGCTTTCATTATTCATATCCTAATAATTCTGCAAAAAAGCCTTGATGCTCTAATTGTGTAAATGTACCACGTTGAATAATCTGCCCTTGCTTCATTACCCAAATTTCATCGCACTGTTTTAAATCCTCAATACGGTGCGTAACCATTAGGGTAGTCTGCTCACGGCTTAAATGATGTAATGCTTGCAACACTTTTTGTTCTGATTGCAAATCAAGGCTTGCCGTTGGTTCATCTAATAATAACAATTCATAAGGGCGTAGTAACGCACGAGCAATTGCAATTCGTTGAGCCTGTCCACCTGATATGCCTACATTGCTGTCGTGGATTTTGCTATCTAATCCTAACCTCTCGACAAATTCATCAGCGTTAGAACGGCACAAGGCTTCTTTTATCTCCCGTTCTGTTACATTCGGATTACCTAATAAAATATTTTCTCGCAATGTACCCCTAATTAATTGCGGATTTTGCCCTACCCACGCTAATTTTTCTCGCCACTCCGCCATATTGAGCTCTCGCAGTTCTATTCCATTGATAGAAACGCTACCTTGATACGGTAAAAAGCCCAATAACATATTGATCAACGATGTCTTACCCGACCCACTTTGCCCAACCAGTGCAATATGTTGATGTGGTTTTAATTCAAAAGTCAGTGGTTCAGTTAATGCAATTCCCTGTGGCGATAAAATAACACAATCTTTCGCTTGTATAACAAGCGGTTCATTTGGCACATTTTTTTGCCCTTGTGTTTGCGTAACTATTTTCTCACTCAGAAAATGTTCTAAACTATCCGCCGCTCCAATTGCCGCAGCTTTATCGTGATAGAACACGCCTAATTCACGCAATGGTTGGTAAAATTCGGGTGCTAACATTAAGCAGAAAAAGCCAATAAAAAGTGAAACAGGCAATCCATAATTGCCAAATTCTAACTCACCTAAATAACTAAAACCAAAATAGACTGCCATCACGGCAATTGAAATAGCTGTAAAAAATTCTAATATAGCAGAAGATAAAAATGCCATTTTTAGTACGTCCATTGTACTGACACGAAACTCTTCTGTACGTTGATAAATTTGATCAGTTTGAGCCTTTGCTTGTCCGAATAAACGGATAGTTTCCAACCCTTTTAAACTATCAAGAAATTGACCGCTTAAACGAGCTAATATACCAATATTACGTTGATTTGCTTCTGCAGCTTTAAACCCAGCCAATGCCATAAAGATAGGCAAAATAGGCAGGGTAAAAAATAAAATAAGCCCTGCAGCCCAGTTCAACGGGAACACAAAACAGAGAATAACCAGCGGTACGATCAATGATAAAAATTGTTGAGGAAGATATCTAGCATAAAAATTATGAATATTTTCTACCTGCTCTAACATCAACGTTGCCCAGCTCCCAGCAGGACGTTGGTGAATTGCCATAGGACCAATCATTGCTAATTTCTCTAACACTTGCTGACGCAAATGTTGCCGTAATAATTGTCCTGCTTGAAAACCTGCTCGCTCTCGTAACCAAAGCATAATGGCTCGTCCTAAGAAACAACTCAATAACAGCAATAGTTGCCCAATGAAAGTGTTTGGTGACTGATGTTCTACAATCATTTTATGTAGTATTGATGCCAACAACCCCATTTGAGCAACAATCAGAAGAGCAGACATTGAGCCAAGCAATACATTGAGATAGAGCCATTTTTTAACAATTTTTTGATGCTGGCGGAGCCATTTTTGTAATTGCTTTTGACGTTGTTTATCCATAATTTTATATTTATTCCTACTAAATTTAGCGTTAATCAAACTCAAAACGGTAGAGTAAATCAACTGCTTGATTAATACTTGAAATCCATTGTAAATAGAGGCTTGGTGCAAGACGATAACGTAATGTTAGCTCAGTCAATGGAGCAAAAATGCCAACGCCATATTTCACTTTAAATTTTGGTGTTAAGCTACCACTTACTACCACTTTAGTGTTATCCCCAATACCTGCTGTAGTTACGTTTAGATCACTAATTCCAAAAGCACTGCCAACGCCACCAACTAATTTACTACTTTTTGATAAACTCATTCCAATCAACGCCGCTGCAATAGAGTTACTTGAGCCTGCATCGCCACTATTTTCTAAACTTCTACCCGTAAGAATATAAGAAAGGGCTTGGTCTTGCGACATTGATGGGCTTGAAAAAACTTTTACATCGGGTGAATCTGCAATACCTGTAATTTTAACACCTGCGACTACATTTTGATCTTCCATTGCTTCAGGATTACGAATTGCCTCAATATCTAATGTAGGCTGTGAAGGCATTCCAGTGAAAGAAATCACTCCCTTACGCACCACCAAATCTTGCCCGAAAGAGGCAAAAGTTCCATTTAATACGTTTACCTGACCATATAATCCCAGGCCTTTACTGCCTTGACGAACTTTTAAAATACCTTTTAAATCACTTTTAAAACCATAAGCATCAATTTTTACGGCTTCTTTCGGATCTTGCCCTATATTAACGGTAATATTCGCTTTAATCGCCATTCCTTTACCGTCTTGTGGAAGATTTTTAAGAGGAAGAGTAACCTGTTTATCTTTAGCCGTGCCGTCCATTATTACTTCATCAGCACTCACACTTACCGCACTCTCTGGTAATTCTTCCACAGAAATTCTCGCCCAAGGCACATCAATATTACCACTTAACACTAACTCTTTAGGGGTAGCTTTCACTTCAATATTTGGGCTAATATCCACTTTGGCTATACTTGGGATATTTACTCTAAAACGATTTGCTTTGGCACTAATTCGAGTATGCCACGCATCAAGTCTCTTCCAATTTGCGTCTCCCTCCAGCACTAAATTGCTTTCTTTTGTCTGAATGTTACCTTTTAGCGTAGAGCTTACCCCATTAAAATTCGCCGTCAAATTACCCCCCGTTACATCAAAGGGCATTGCATTAGAATGTGCTTTTAACCCACTTAACTGCAAATTACCAAATAAAAGTGGAGAAAGTGCATTGCCTCCTAATGTCAATCGAGCATTTAAATTTCCATCAACACTTTCACCATTTGTTAATAACGGTTTAATTAACGATAAATTGATCTGCTCAATATTAAGACTTCCTGATAACGCCCGAGTATTCATAATGTCTTTCATCATTAGATCACTTACAACTCGTCCATTATTTTCTACTCTAATATCTGTTTTTAATTTTAGATTATTATCTACTAAATTTGCTTTTAGCGTCAGCGGGCTAAGGCTGATTGGGAAATTACGCCCCCCATTTTTCTGTATAAATTTAACCCCATTTGAGGCTAAATCAAGATTCAATATTGGGCTTTTATTTTCAAACCAAGCAATATCACCTTTCGCAGAAACAATACCTGAAATTTGACTCTCTTTATCTAAAAGCTCTTGTAATGTAATCAAATCAAAAGACTTAATTTCAAACGGTACTTTACCTTCTAATCCAGCATTAAATGTTGTAGGAAAACAAAGATTTAATTTAGGATTATGCCAACAATGAGACGAGATATTGGCTTGTACTTGCTTATTACGGTAACTAATTTGAATAGGTTTATCGTTTTTCCACTCCCCAATCAGCGGTTGAGGTGATTGAATTAGCACATTGCTCAACTGTCCCTGCCAAATCTGTTGCAAGCGGTCAAATTTACCCGAAATTTGTAAATTTGCTCCTATTGGATCACCTTTTGAAACCAATTTCAAACTATGATTAGTTTCACTCCCCGAAAGCTGTAAATTTGCCATCGCTAGTTTAATATCACCGTGGCTAAGTTGGCTTAGAGCAAGATCAATATTTCCTTGAATAGTTTTTTCAGTAGTAATCTTCCCTTTAGCTGTCAGCTGTTTTAACGAAGTCTGCTCATAACTTACATTGTTCGCTACTAAATCTAAATCTAAAAAAGGTTCAGTAATTTTTCCTTGTAAATGCACCAAACCATTTACACTTGCTTTGAGATTTGGCACAAGACCTTGTAAATTAGGCGCTTTAATATCCAAGAGAAAATCAGATTTATCACCTAATACCCCCTTCAACCCAATTTTATTTTCGCCGTAAATTAAATTCGCATTCGGTACACTTAATAGAGTATTAGAGTCAGCAGTCAATTCACCCTTCAATTGTAATGGCTTATTTAATAAAACCCCTGAGAGATCTATTTCTGATACGGCAACGCCCCATTCATCGCCTTGTTTACCTCTTCCCGCATAGCCTGTTGTTTTCATATCTCCTGATAACATTGCTGCCCATTCAGGCAATAATGAACGAGTATTAATCCCTGCTAAATGAGCGTTAGATGTCCATTCAATACCATTAGACCAATCTACTTTCCCCACGAGATTTGCCTGCCCTTGCAAAATATTAAGGGATAATTTCTCTAATTCAAATTGGGTTAGTCCTCCTTTACCGTTGAGCTGAAGATCCCCATTCGGCATACCCATTCCACTTATAGCTAAATGGCTATCTAATTGATAATTAAGAAGATCACCCGATAATTTAAGATCAACATCTTTTAAAACAAGGGGATCTTGCCCTTTTTCAGCAATAAATGGATACTTAATTTGATCACTTTTGATCGTCAAATCAAGTGGTGTTTTCGGTGCTGAAAGTTGTACTGAGCCTTCAATCTGAGCATTCACCGCTCCACGAGTATTTACATTCAATACTGTTTTACCAAATAGCTCACCTGAAATCGTCAAATCCACTTGGTTAGCTGGTAATTTGAGTTCTTTTAATTCAGGCGTATCGGCTTTTAATTGCCAATTAAGCGGATAGTTATCAATTAAATTTAACGATCCTTTCCCTGAAATATTGCCTTTATCAGTCTGAATATCAAGATTACTTAATGCAAGCGACTTCTCATCAGACTTCAACGCTAAATTGACAGATGAAATATTAACAAGTGATTGTGTTGATACCGCCTCATCTTGATCAGATTTCTCACTCTCTCTGATCTGCTGTGCAATCTGAATATTTTTTGCATTAAAATCATCAATATTTAAATTGACGGGTAATTTAATCGGATCAAGTTTTGTCAATAACGGTTCAGATAACTGTTGTTTTAGTGCTTCCCAATCAATAGCTGGCTTAGATTCACTATTCTCTGGCTGTTTTGCAATTTTTTGCTCAGAACTATCCGCTTGTGAAAGCGGTAAAATCACTTGTAAACCATCTAATGTTGTTGGCAATAGCTGAATATTATTTTTCTCCCCTACCAAACCCGATTGAAAATGATCAAGTTTAACTGCCACGCCATCTACATTTACATTAATATTATCTAAGGCAAGATTTTTCAAAGAAACTGGTAATGGCAGCTGAACGTCATCTGACGAATCTGATTTGGGCTCAGAAGGAGGAAATTTTGTCGTATCAACTGAAATTGTGGCATCTTTAAGTGCTATATTATTTAAACAAAGCGTTTTATCTAATAAACAATCAAACCCAATATGGAGATCCGCTTGTTTAACTGCAACATCAACGCCCTCCATATTAAAATGGGTATCAGACAAGCGTAGTCCATCTTGTAAACTGCCATCTATTTGACTAATACTTAAGCTATCCATTGATTTTGCCAGCCATTGCAAAGCCAGACGCTGGCCATTCCCTGTCGCCAAAAAAGCAATAATAGCGATGAGTAAACCGAATAATAGGCATAAAAACCACCAAAAATATCGCCATTTACTTCTCTTTTTTGTTGGCTGATTTGATTGTTCTGTTTGTGATTCCGTCATTTTATTATCTACTCTATTTGATTAAATTACAGGCAAAATAAATAGCATACGCCAATATTACAGCTCTGTTCCTAACCCAATATAAAATTGGACACTTTTTTTGCTGTTATCTGGCGAACGAACTGGGGTTGCGAGATCAAACTTAATTGCTCCGATCGGAGAGACCCAACGTACACCAACTCCCACACCTGAATGTAACTCTTTAGCTTTATAATGGGTTGAGGCTAAACCTGTATCATAAAATGTTGCCGCCCACCACGTTGGGTAAATTTGATATTGGTATTCTGCTGTTGCCGTGGCTAAATGTGATGCACCCGTTAATTTCCCTTGCTTATCACGAGGGGAAATATCTTTATAACCAAAGCCACGCACACTCATATCACCACCAGCGAAATAACGCAAAGCTGGGGTAATTCGGTCAAATTCTTGAGTATTCAAATACCCCACTTCTCCACGCAAATAAAAGCGATGGTTATCAAAAAATGTTCTCACCCACGCACTTGATGCTTTAACACTATAAAAATTAACGTCGGAGCCCCACATTTTGCTGCCCCAATTCAATGTCAGTTTTTGAGCATCTCCCCAAAGCGGAAAACGGTTACCATCACTGCGTGTACGATTAACTGATGCTGTTGGATAAAGCAATAACGTTTTAGAACGTGGTTTACTTGCTTGTTGGAAAGAATCGTATCGTGCTTTCATTCCTAATGAAAATGCCCAGCCCGTTTCATGATTCCAAAAGCGTTGAAATGCTAGATGCGCCCCTGTAAATTGCGTATCATTTTGATCTTCTCGTTCAACACCGCCCGACATTTCATAAAAATAGTTGATCGGGTGGGCTTTTACTGGAATTTTATAACCAAATTCAAAACGCTGCTCAGGTTTAGATAAATATAAATTACTCTCAATACTATGCCCACGGCTATTTAACCACGGTTTTTTCCAATTTAGCTGGAAACGAGGGCCAATACTGGTTGCAAATCCGATACCTACTTCTACATTATTTTTTTTCTTAGGTTGAAGCAACACATTTAGATCAACTTTTTTCTCTGTCTCTTTTATTTCTGGCTCAACAAGCACCGAGGCAAACCAATTACTTGATGAAAAATCACTTGATAATTTAGATAAATCAGTCAGATCGTAATAATCTTCAGACTGAATTCGCAAAATATTGGTTAAATAATCTTCTCGAATTTGGCTATTTTGAAAGGTAATATCACCATACCGATAGCGTTCACCTGCATCATAATGTAACCGCCAATCCGCTTGGTAAGTTTTAGGATAAATTTCTAAACGATGTAATGTCCATTCTCCATCAAAATAACCTTTTGCTTGAGCAAATTTTTCCACATCACTTTTAAATGAATCATACACACCTTGGTTAAGAACAGTCCCTTTAGCTGGCACAGATTTTTTAATAATGCCATCAAAATCACTATTTTCCACGCCATTACTCTGAATTTTTATATCTCTTTCATCGACTTTAACAGGGTTATCTAACGTAACTTTTAAATTTAACAAATCTTTTTTGGGCCGTTCTCGTGGTGTTAAACTAAATTGATACTGTGAATTAAAATACCCTTTGGCACGTAATGCTTTATCAACGGTTTCTTGCACACGATATTGGTACCGTTCAGAGCCATCAGCCTCTTCATTACTTACTTGTGAAAGGTAGATTCGCACATTTGTATAAAGATCTTTATCCTCAATCCCACTAATTTTCAACAATACCGTCTGCTCTGCACTCGCCACTGTTGCTACACATAATGCTAAATAAGCCAATTTTGTTTTCATTATTATTTCTCTATATTTATTTTTACTACTCTTTTGGCACGCCTCGTAATAACGGCGAACTATCATAAGGCTGAACAGACGTTAAAGCGGGTTCAATATCAAATAGTAGAATAAACGGCTTAACTGAGTTAACACTTTCCCCACGCCATAACTGCCCTATACTTACCAGCTCAATATCATTCGGTAAATTAGCAATTCCCTTTTCTAATACCGCAATACTATGTTTACGAGGATGACCAATCATAATTGCTGTACCGTGCTTTCGAGCGTAATTGATCGCTAAATTAAACTGTTTCTGCACATCAGGAAGTAAATCACTGTCATCAAGAAAAATATTTCTCTCTAAGGCTTTCACCCCAAACTCTGTTGCAACTTTTGCAGCAACACTACTACCGATGGTTTTACTATCTAGAAAAAAGAGCTGATTTTGTGATAATGCTTTCATTAAATGTTGCATTAACGGACGATCTACCGTTGCTCGACTTCCCATATGATTATTTAAACCAATTGCATAAGGCACTTGATTACGAGCAGATTTAATCAAGCGAGCCACTTTTCCTTCGTCCATACCAACCATCAATGCTCCAGACTCAATGGACTGTAACTGATTTTTTGGCTGCATAGGTAAATGGATTAAAATATCTCTTTTTTGCTCAAAGGCCTTTTTTGCTCGTGCAGTAGCATAAGGCGCAGAAGGAATAATTGCTACGCTAACCGCTTTTGGCATAGCATAGATAGCATTATCTTCATTGCGATAACCAATATCATCAATCACAATCGCCAATTTACCAGCCTGTGCAAGCGGTGAGATTACATAAATTATTTGCAAAAAAATAAGAGGAAATAACCGCTTGAATATGCTGTTTTTATTGCTTTTTTTCATTTTAACGTACCCAATTTAATGGGTTTACTGTTACGCCTTTACGGCGAATAGCAAAATAGAGTGCTGAACGATTTTGCCCTCCCGTATTCCCAACATAAGCAATGGTTTGCCCTGCTTGTACACGGCTTCCCTTTTTCACCGCCATAGATTGATTATAGCCATATAGCGATAAATCTCCTTTACCGTGATCAATCACCACTAATTGTCCATAACCTTGTAACCAGCCTGCTAACGCCACTTTTCCTCCTGCTATCGCTTTTACAGGAGTTCCTGATGCTGCTTCGATGACAATAGCGTCCCATTTTAATTCTCCCATTTGAGTTGAACCAAAACGGTTTAAAATTCGACCTTTCACTGGCATTGCATATTTGCCTGATAAACCAGATCCTGCTCGAACCTGCTGTTTTTCTTGTTCTGTCGCTTGGCGCTTTTCTTCACTATTTTTCTTTTGCTCTAGTTGTGCAATTTCACGATCTTCTTGCTGTTTTGCTTCTTTTACAGCTTGTGCTACTTGGCGTCTCAACGCTGACTCATTATTTTTCAACGCTTCTAAACGAATTTGATCTGCCTTCAGTGTTTGATCTAATGAACGAATTGTACTTTCTCGCTCATTTTTTACTTTCTTTAATTCACGTTCTTGTTTTTTTTGTGCAGAAATTTGTGATTGCTGTTTAGTCTGCTGTGCAGTCAATTCATCTCTGCGTAATTTTAGATCTTCTTGCGTACGGCGTAATTCTTGAATCGCATCAATCCGAATTTGGTTGATATGATCATAATATGCCCCCATTCTATCTGCATTTTTAGCTGAATCTGACATTAACCGTTCAATCACCGAAGGATGAATGCCTGAACGATAAGCCGAATCTAACTGCTCTTTTAATTTTTCCTTTTGCACTTTTTCTTGCTGTTCTAACCGCTTGATTTCTTGCTCTGTTTTTTTAATCATTTGGCGTAGTTCACTCAAACTCAATTCATTCTTTTTTAATTCCGTATTGAGTTTGCCTATTTGTAACTCTTGATTTTTTAAAGTTGATTGAAGGGAATCTCTCTTTTTTTTCTGCTCATTAATTTTTGCCTGCTGTTGGCTAATACTTTGCTGAATCTGCGAGAGATTACTCGCCTGTAAGCCAGACGACCATAGTAATAAACTACCTGATAAAATAGATACCGCTAATCGAAAATAGAGAGATGAAATAGCTTTCACAAAATGTCCCTTACACGCGCCCACAGATCACTAAAGTTTTAAATAGGTGGATATTTTAATCTGTTATCCACTAAATGACTATGCTTAATCACAGCTTTCAGTATAATGTTTACTGAATTCATTTTCTATCTCACACATTAGTTTATTGAACTATCTCTAATAAGCCCCTCTTGCTGATAGCTCATTAATAAATTTCCTTGTTGATCAAATACCTCACCCCGAGTTAGTCCTCTTCCATTACTCGCATTCGGAGTCTGTAAGGCAAAAAGCAACCATTGTGTGAAATCAATATTACGATGAAACCAAATACTATGATCTAAGGTAGCAACCCGTAGTCCCTGTTGCATAAAGCCTCGTTCGTGTGGTTGTAACATCGTTATAATGCAGTGAAAATCACTAAAGTAAGCAATCAAGCATTGCTGTAGTCGCTGATTTAACTGATCTAATTGACCAGCCCCATTTAGTTTTGCCCATAAAAATTGCTCCATAGGTAATTTTTTCCCGTTAAATGGATCATTAGGATATTTAATCCTCACATCAAATGCTCGTTCTTTCTGAAATTTCTCTCTCAATGGTGAAGGCAGTATTGTTGCAAAAGACTGTATTAACGTATTTTCGGAATAAAACGCATCTGGTTTATCTGTTTTTGGCATTGTAATTTGATGCTCAAATCCTCTTTCTGGTACTTGGAAAGAGGCCATTACTCGGCAAATTAGCTCATTATTCTGCTTAGCATTAATATTGATAGCGGTAAAATTTTTCCCTTCACGCAAGATTTCCGTTTCATAGATAATTGGAAATGCAATATCACCGGCTCGTAGAAAATAAGTATGGCAAGAATGCAAATACCGCTCTGTATCTGTCATTTGCATTGCTGCTGAAAGTGCTTGTGCAATAATTTGTCCGCCAAAAACCTGTGGAAGACCTAGATCCTCATTTCTTCCACGAAATATACCGTTTCCTAATGGTTCTAAGGCTAATAAATCAATTAAACTTGTAATCACTGTCATAAGTCAATTTACCCTAAATGTGCTAGTCATTTTCTCTCATGTAAGTTTACCCTAAATTTTGCCACTTTATTCAGCAACTCGACTGTTTATATTGTTTTCCACTTGTATTGTTACAATGAACGCTCTATAATCAGCCGCATTACACAAATGTGTAAAGCTATGAGGGCATTTTTGGTCTCTCGCAATAGGTTTTAGTTTATTTGGTCAGGTTCGGAAGAAAGCAGCCAGGATTGAAATTTCTATGTGCCGAGAATCGCTGGAAATGCCCTCGCCCTTTATAAAACCTAAATTTTCTTTCTGCTTCCTTAAAATAAATGAGGCGGACAGCTCCACCCCATTCTAATTGTTTGTAATATGTAATTACTGCTCTTTAGGTAATTTATACAACTGATTTTTATATAAATAACTCCCTAATAATGCGTGAGCTAATGCTTCTTTCTTTATTTCATCAGGTAACACTTTAGGGGTAAATTTAGCTGATTGTTTATCATAAAAGTAGCCTTGTGGCTCCGTATTTGGTTGCAAAATTACTACATCATTATTACCTTTCATCATCGCTTGAGTTTGATCATATTGCATCAACGCACGATTTGGATTGGCTTCTTGAGTTAAGTCAAACCCAATCATCGGATACTCACCACTCACACCCGCTAACGAAAGTAGCGTTGTTGGCATATCAATTTGGCTGACTAAACGGCTATCTCGTTTTGGATCAATTCCTTCACCCAAAATCAAAGCGGGAATATGAAAATGGTTAATCGGCACTAATTCTGCTCCTGCTACACGAGAGTCGTGGTCTGCAACCACCAAGAAAACCGTATCTTTCCAATAAGTTGAATTTTTTGCTAACTTGAAAAAATAACCTAAGGCATAATCAGCATATTTTGCCGCATTATTACGAGTCTTTTTATCCTGCTCAAATAATTCAATTTTACCATCAGGATAGTCAAACGGATCGTGGTTACTTGAGGTAAACACTAAGCTGAAAAATGGTTGATCACTTTTCGCAAATTCAGTAAATGTTTCATTCGCTTTATCAAAAAGATCTTCATCACTCACGCCCCAAGTCCCTACAAATTTAGGGTTTTTATAATCTTGTTCATCTATAATTGTTTGAAAGCCATTACCATAGAAATAGCTTGCCATATTATCAAAATGTTTTTCACCGCCATAAATGAATGATGTCTTATAGCCTTTATGCCCTAATAAATCTGCAATAGTAAAAAATCCATGTTGGCTTTTGGTTAATTTTACTGTAGCTCGAGCAGGTGTTGGAGTAAACCCTGCACTTACCGCCTCAATTCCCCTAACAGAGCGAGTTCCCGTGGCATATAAATTTTCAAATAACCAACCTTGTTCTGCTAATTTATCAAATTCAGGGCTAATTGGTCTGCCGCCCAACGTATTAATAAATTGAGCGCCTTGGCTCTCTTGCAAAATAATGACAATATTTTTTGGCTTGCCTTGGTAAGTCGCTTGGTTTTTAGTTAGTGTTGGATACTCTGCAGAAATATAATCTGATTCAGGGCGACCTCGTTGCTGTTTAACGATATTCAACATTTCTTCCACAGACATTTTGCCATATTGTTCTGAAGATTTATCCTCATCTTTCAATTGCTGTACAGCATAAAGCACGGAATAACCCGAATTAAGCACAAGGGAATTAACTAACGGATCACTAGAAAAGGCTACCATTGCAGGGTTTATTCCTCGATGGTGTAAACTTGAACGAGCTCCAAAAATAGTGAAAACAATAATAACTAATGCCATTACAGGTCGCCATTTCCAACTTGGTAAACGTAAATTTTTAACCGCCCAACCTGCAAATTTCCAATAGAAAACTACCGCTAGTATTGTAACAATAAAACTTGATACGACAGCGATAAAATGCCCACTTACCAGCATCGAAAATACTTCTTTAGGATACAATAAATACTCAATAAAAAGGCGATTTGGTCGGAAATCATAAGTCTCTATAAAAGCAGGCGTCGCCATTTCCATAAAGATAATAAATACGCCCGTTGCCGTTAGCCATACCCGCAAAATACCACGCCAAATATTCCCTAAGGTATTATTATGAAGTAACAATACCGTTAATAATGCCGGTAAGCCAAGTAAATAACAGAGCGAAACAATATCAATACGAATACCCTGTAAAAGAATAGGTAACCAACCATTTACAGCAGAAATACGTTCTGCTTGCCAAAGGGATAAACCAAATCTAGAAAGGGTTAAAACTAATAAATTTACCCCTATAAAACAGAAAATTGGAAATAAGATAAAGCGACGCTGAGTATGGGTAACTTGAGATTTGAATATTTGCATAAAATGCCTTTAATTTAAAAGAATAATAGAATCATTTAGACGAATGACACCGCTATTTTCTGGCACTAAATGTATTCCAAAAATTGGCTTGCCTAGGTCGTTTGTATGATATTTTTTCAACGTTTTGAGAGGTTCAGCCGCTGAATTAAGTTCAAGGGTATTAAGATCCCGAGTAATCATTGGACAACGAGTACAGCATTGCGAAAACTTAAACACTACGTCTCCAATTTTAAGTCGTTGCCATTGTTCTTCTGCGAACGCTACGTTTCCATCTATGACAATATTACCCCGAAATTGTTCCATTGAGATAGGTACGGGAGACCATTGTTGTAACTGATCCAACGATTTTTCAGATAATAATAAGATAGGATTGCTGTCAGCAAAACTTAATGGATTTTGGACAAGTTGAGCCACTTTTCTCTGACTTTCAGCACCGAGCCAACGCAGCTGTACAGAGCGTTTAAATTTTTTACTCAGCCACTCATTCACCCTCTGATTAGCCACTAATGAGTTAAAATGTGTTCCCCATACTTCACTTATTTGGCTCTCAATAAAATCTTGGTAAAACGCCACGCACTGCTCTCCCTTTTCATCACAAATAATGATCCCTGTTGAAATAGGAAATGCGGATAAACAGTACAAAACAGCCTCTTTACGAGCAGTTATTAAAGTACCATCAAGCTCTGTAATCATAAATTCACGATCAAAATTTAGCCCTTGCAACTGAACAAAAGCTTGATGCACTGGGTATGCCCGAGTTGATTTTATCGGGAAAATATTCAACTGTGTTACTTTCATATAATTGCCCCAAAAGAGCCTCTGGCATTTAAATACAATATCGGAAAAATTAATTATTTGCAAAATGATTGCTCAATAATACGCAAATAGCTTGGTCATTTTCTTTTCATCTTTTAGAATAGCTAAAATTTTTGGCTTTAATCACCAAACTACGTTAAAGGACATTAAAATGGCAAAAAAACCTACTGATTTTGAAACTACCTTAAAAGAATTAGAAAACATTGTTGGACGTTTAGAAGCGGGCGATTTGCCGTTAGAAGAAGCATTAAATGAGTTTGAAACAGCCATTCAATTAGTTCAGCAAGGACAAGAACGTTTACAACAAGCAGAACAGCGTATCCAAATTTTATTACAAAAAGATGAACAAGCCCCTCTTGCGGATTATCAATAATGACAAAACTTTCCCATAAACTCACCGCTTGTCAAGACAGAGTTAATCAATTTCTTGCTCAACAATTAGAGCAATACAAAGGAAAAAATGCCCCGTTAGCAGATGCAATGGCTTATGCTGTGTTATTAGGCGGAAAACGAATTCGTCCTTTTCTTATTTATACTACGGGTGCAATGCTTGGCGTTGAATTATCAAAACTCGATAGTTCAGCGGCTGCTATGGAAGCTATTCACGCTTACTCTCTCGTACACGATGACTTACCTGCGATGGATAATGACAAACTCCGCCGAGGCCAACCAACTTGCCATATTGCCTTTGACGAAGCGACCGCTATCTTAGCTGGTGATGCACTACAAACATTTGCCTTTCAATTACTTGCTCAAGATCGTTATTTAACAGATACACAAAAAGTCGCACAAATTACCCAGCTTTCTCTCTCCGCAGGGGCATTAGGAATGTGCTTAGGGCAAAGCCTTGATTTAACAGCAGAAAATAAAACTATCTCATTAAATGAGCTAGAAACAATTCACCGTAATAAAACTGGAGCGTTAATTGTTGCTTCTGTACTTATGGGATTAAATTTATCTGAATATGCTCAAAATACCGAAATAAAATTTCACCTTGAGCAATATGCAAAAGCAATTGGTCTAGCATTCCAAGTTCAAGATGATATTTTAGATGTCATCGGGCAATCCGATAAAATTGGGAAAGTTGTTGGAGCAGATAATGCACTAAATAAAAGTACTTATCCTAAATTACTTGGACTAGAGAAAGCACAGCAAAAAGCTAATGATTTATTAAAATCTGCGTTAAATTCCCTTACTCAATTACCTTTTGATACCCTAATTTTGCAACAACTTGCAGAATTTATTGTAAAACGAGAAAATTAATCAATGAAAGATACGCTTTTTTCTGCCCCAATCGAAAAATTGGGTGATTTTACCTTTGATGAAGCCGTTGCAGAAGTATTTCCTGATATGATTCAACGTTCAGTACCTGGTTATTCCAATATTATTACTGCAATTGGAATGCTTGCTAATCGCTTTGTTACAGATAACTCTAACGTCTATGATTTAGGTTGTTCTCGAGGTGCAGGTATTTTATCTATCCGCCGTAACATTGCTGATAAAAACGCAAAAATTATTGGTGTTGATAATTCCGAGCCAATGATCGAACGATGCCGCCACCATCTAAATGCTTATCACTCCGCTATACCTGTTGAAATTTTATGCGAGGATATTCGCCAAACACAAATTCAAAATGCGTCAATGGTTGTCCTAAATTTTACATTGCAATTTTTGCCGCCAGCTGACCGCTTTGCTTTGTTGGAGAAAATCTATCAAGGGCTAAACCCAAACGGAATATTAGTCATTTCTGAAAAATTTAAATTTGATGAGTACGAAATGAATGAGCTATTGATTGACCTTCATCATACCTTTAAACGAGCCAACGGATATAGTGAATTAGAGGTAAGTCAAAAACGTACCTCATTAGAAAATGTAATGCTAATTGATAGTATTTCAGCCCACAAAGCACGTTTAAAAGAGATTGGCTTTCACAATGTAGAGCTTTGGTTTCAATGTTTCAATTTTGGCTCAATGATTGCAATTAAATAAACATTAGTTTATTAATTGCAAAAAATCTTTAGTAACTAACCGCTTGTATTCTTTTAATTTATGATAGAATTCAGCCTATTTAATTTTAACGTTTAATCCTTATGGCAATCCAATCAAAATACCAAGATAAACAACTAGATGCTCTACTCAATGATTTAATTATTACCCTTGAAAAACATAAAGCCCCTGTGGATCTCTCCCTTATGGCATTAGGCAATATGGTAACAAATATTTTGAGTACCAATATTCAAAATCCAGCCCAACAGCAATTGTTAGCGGATACTTTTTGCTCGGCACTAAAAAATTCATTACAGAAAAATGAATTAAAGCCCAATTAATCTTATAAAATATTATGCTGAACCAGCTTCTACGCTTATTTCCAACTAATTCACGCCAATATCGTGAAGAAACTTCTCAACGAATTGCTTGGGGGCATTGGTTCGCACTATTTAACATTCTCTTAGCATTATTGATTACTTCTCGCTATGCCCTCAATGCTGATTGGCCAAATACGCTAGCAGGAAAACTCTACTTCTTTGTTAGCCTATTTGGGCATTTTAGTTTTGTTGTCTTCGCACTTTATCTACTTATTTTATTCCCTCTTAGCTTTATTATTCGAAATAACCGTGCATTTAGAGGGATTTCTGTTATTTTCTCAACCATTGGCTTAACCACATTACTCGTTGATACCGAGGTCTTTAAGCAATTCTATTTACATTTATCACCATTAGTGTGGGATCTATTAGTAAATCCTGATGAAAGCGAGCTTTCTCACCAATGGCAATTACTATTTGTTCCAATGCCAATTATTTTATTAGCCGAAATGCTTTATTCTCGCTGGTGCTGGAATAAATTACGCAGTTTTAATCGCCAACGCTGGGGAAAATATGTCGCTCTATTTTTCCTTACCTGTTTTACTGCAACGCATCTGCTATATGCGTGGGCGGATATGATGATTTACCGCCCAATCACAGCACAAAAAGCGAATTATCCTCTTTCATACCCAATGACAGCTCGTACTTTTTTAGAAAAACATCATTTGATTAACCGTGCAGACTTAGAGCAAACAATCGAAACAAGCGGTCGATTAGACACTTTTTTTCTCAATTACCCTAAAACATCACTAAAATTTGATAAAACGCCTCATAAAACCAACCTGCTTTTTATCAATCTATCAGGGTTAAGCAATGAGATGATCAATGAAAAAATGATGCCGACATTATATCAAGTCAGCAAACAATCTCGTTACTTCAAACATCATTATACTGGAGGAGATACGGCAAGTGCAGGTATTTCAAGCCTATTCTACGGATTAAGTGGTCGCTATGTTGATGCGATCCTAAGTGAAAAAAAACAATCGGTACTCATTTCTCGTTTACAACAGCTAAACTATCAATTTGGGTTATTTTCCCATAATGGATTTGCTAAGCCTATCTACCAGCAAGCACTTTTCGCCAATTTTAAATTGCCTACGGCACAAGATAATCAAACAACCATTCAGCAATGGCAACAATGGCTGAATGATCACTCAGCAGAGCCTTTTTTCAGTTACCTTGATTTAAGCCTAGAGCAATCTCCCCAGTCGCTAGACCAGCAATTTGATATTATTTGGCAAAGCCTTGAGCATCAAGGGTTAACTAAAAATACCCTAATTCTTATCACAGCTGATATTGGGCAAGCGGTAGTTTCCGACAATATATTTGCAATGGCTAAAACGAATATTCCAATGATACTCTATTGGCAACAGGAGCAAGGTATTTATACTGGGTTATCAAGTCATTTAGATATTACTCCAACATTATTACCGCAATTTTTTGGGCTAAATTCACCCGTTGAAACCTATTCTCAAGGAATTAACCTTACCAAAGAAAATAGTCGAAAATGGTTGCTTTCCTCAAACTATTATTGGAATGTTGCGATTTTATCTAATGGCGAACAGTATCATATTGATCGCAAAGGCGATTTTATCCATTACAATGTTGAAAATACTAGAGAAATTCATACTCGTCCGCCTCTCGCATTATTTTTACATCTCATTCAACAAAGCAACCAGTTTATTGCTAACTAACCGTTATATCCAAACAAACCAAAAGTTTATTGCTTATAAGTAATAAAAAAAGCCCCTAAATTAGGGGCCACTCGGAAAGCAAATTTATGAAATTAGTTGCTGAACACAACTTTTATCGTTTTATGTGAGTAATTCTATGTCAATTTAGTCAAGATTGCAAATTAAAACTTAACAAACTGATATCTAATATTAATTTCTTTGATAAAAATCATATTCTGCACAATTTACAAACGGCGAGCTTGCCAAAATGTCTTAGCCCAATAAGGTGCATCTAAGCTAGAATAAATTACACCGCCCTTAGTTGAAGCGTGGAGAAACTGCCCATTTTTTACATAGATACCAACGTGCTTGCCATTTGGTCCTCTCCCTGTTTTAAAAAAGACTAAATCGCCTGCTTGTAGTTCTGATTTTGCGATTTTTTTTCCTTCTCTTGCTTGATCAATCGTCATTCTCGGTAATGAAATACCAAATAATTCACGAAAAGTAACTTGTACAAAACCAGAGCAATCTACCCCTTGACGGCTCGTTCCACCTAAACGATAACGGGTTCCTTTCCAACGAGATTTTTGTTCACTTAAACTACTAATTGCAAAAATAGGATCAAAAATCTTCCCCTGATGGCTCTTCTGATAAATCGTTGAATGACCTCGTTTATCCTCCTTAACTGACGGAGAACTACTACACGCTGTTAAACTAAAAATAATTGCTGTAATAAATAGAGATGAGGCAATTTTATTTATGCACATATTAATCCTTACTAAAACAAAAGGCATTCACTTACAAAAACTGAATGCCTTTATTTATTAGGCTTTTACCTTTAAATCTTCAACTCGTTCTCGTAGTTTTTGGCCTGGTTTAAAAGTAACAACTCGGCGAGCAGAAACGGCAACATCTTCACCTGTTTTTGGATTACGTCCCGGGCGAGCTTTTTTATCTCGAACTAGAAAATTACCAAATCCCGATAATTTTACTTCTTCACCTTTTTCCAGGCTTAATTGGATTTCCTCAAAAAATTGCTCAACCAATTGTTTTGCAACACGTTTATCCAACCCACATCGTTCAACGAGGTTTTCTGCGATATCAATTTTGGTAAGTGCCATAATAAAGTCCTTAATCTAATCTCTTAGATAAGCATTAAAACGTTGTTCAAGCTCAGTTAATACAGCTTGAATTACTGCATTAATTTCATCTTCTTCAAGGGTTTTTTCTGTATCTTGAATCGTTAAACTAATTGCTAAACTTTTCTTGCCGTCAGCTAAATTAGTACCTTGATAGACATCAAATAAATTTACGCCCACTAATCGCTTACCTCCCGCCTGACGACAAACTTCTAAGATATCATTCGCTGGTATAGTTTGCTCAAGAACAATCGCAATATCACGTTTATTTGCAGGAAAACGAGAAATTTCTTGTGCATTAGGAATTGTACGTTCGGCAATAACTTCAACGGCTAATTCAAATACGACTGGTTTCCCTGATAGCCCAAGTTTTTGCACAACTTTAGGATGAACAGTACCGATAAAGCCAATTTCTTTACCATCGAGTAAAATAGCTGCTGATTGACCTGGATGTAACGCAGGGAATTGTTTTGCCACAAATTGTAATTTATCAGCCACTGAGGTGAGTGATAAAACGCGCTCTAAATCACCTTTTAAATCAAAGAAATCGACAGGCTGCCCTTTACTCTCCCAATGCATGCTTGTTTTATCTCCAACAATAACTGCCCCTAATACTCTCTCTTGACGAATACTATTTTCTGCATTTTCATCAGGAATAAAGCGTAATCCTGTTTCAAACAAACGTACACGATTTTGCTGGCGATTTTGATTATAAACCACTGCATCTAACAAACCCGTTAATAGCGATACTCGCATTGCAGACATTTCACTTGAAATTGGGTTCGGTAAAATTAATGCTGATTGTTCAGGGTGCAATAAAGTTTGAATTTTAGGATCAACAAAGCTATAAGTAATCACTTCTTGATAACCGCTATCCACTAATGCTGTACGAATACGGTTCATTTCTAAGATCTTTTCTGGCACGCCACGCATCTGCAGATGTGCAAGCGGTGCGTTATTAGGAATATTGTTGTACCCATAAATACGGGCAACTTCTTCAATAAGATCTTCTTCAATCTCAATATCAAAACGCCAGCTAGGGGATTGAACAGTCCAAATATCATTAGCATACTGAGGCTGTAAACCTAAACGTTCCAAAATAGCAGTAACCGTTTCCGTTGGAATAGAATGCCCTAATAAACTATCTAATTTTTTACGATGAAGTTTAACACGATGAGATTTAGGCATATTCTCAGGGCTAACTGCTTCCACAATTTCGCCTGCTTCACCGCCACAAATTTCAAGTAATAATGCAGTTGCACGTTCCATTGCTTTACGAGCTAATTCAAAATCAACACCTCTTTCAAAGCGATGAGACGCATCAGTATGTAAGCCATATTGGCGAGCTCGTCCAGCAATAGCTAATGGTGCAAAAAAAGCAGACTCTAAAATAACATCTTTCGTTTCAGTATTGACACCGCTCTCTTTACCACCAAAAATACCAGCGATAGCAAGCGGTCCGTTTTGGTCTGCAATAAGTAATGTATTCGCTTGCAATTTTGCTGTTGTGCCATCAAGCAGAACTAATTCTTCCCCTTCTTCTGCCATTCTTACCTGTACTGGTTGTGCAACTTTTGCCATATCAAATGCATGCATTGGTTGCCCAAGTTCTAGTAAACTTAAATTAGTAATATCGACCACCGGATCAATAGAACGAATACCACAACGGCGTAATTTTTCTTGTAACCATAATGGTGATGCAACCGTTACATTAACGCCTTTAATTACTCGAAGCAAATAACGAGGACAGGCTTGCGGTGCTTTTAATTCAATTTCAATCTTATCTGAAATCGTTGGTAATACTGGGGTGATCTCAGACTGATTTACCGCTAACTGATTGATAACCCCAACTTCACGAGCAATACCCGCAATACTCAAGCAATCAGCACGATTTGGTGTTAAACTAATTTCAATCGATTGATCATTTAAGGCTAAATATTCACGTAAATCCACGCCAACAGGTGCATTTTGTGGCAATTCAATAATCCCATTTTGATCATCTTTAATACCTAATTCTGAGAAAGAACATAACATTCCTTCTGATGGCTGACCACGCAATTTAGTTTTCTTAATTTTAAAATTACCCGGTAATACTGCTCCCTCAACAGCACAAGCTACCTTTAAACCTTGACGGCAATTCGGCGCACCACACACAATATCTAATAAACGATCTCCGCCAACATTTACTTTAGTTACTCGTAATTTATCAGCATCAGGGTGCTGGCTACATTCAACCACTTCTCCCACAACCACGCCAGAAAACTCACCAGCAACAGCCTCTACACCATCGACTTCTAACCCTAACATTGTAATTTGGTCGCAGAGTTGCTCTGTACTAATAGCTGGGTTTACCCATTCACGCAACCAAGATTCACTGAATTTCATCTTATTTTCTTTCCTTCTAATTACCTTGCATTAAGCTATATTTGATAGATTTAATGAATGCAAGCGGTCATTTTCTATTATTTTTTGCAAAATTTTGCACTAACTCACCGCTTTTATTTATTCACAACCAAATTTACTTAATGTTAATTTGACTACAGACACCAAACGATCATTTAAATTGTTTTAAAAAACGTAAATCGTTCTCAAAAAATGAACGTAAATCAGTTACGTTATAGCGAAGCATTGTTAAACGCTCAACGCCCATACCTACCGCAAAACCTGAATACTCATTAGGATCAATACCTACATTGCGTAATACATTCGGGTGAACCATTCCACAACCTAATACTTCCAACCATTTACCATTTTTACCCATTACATCAACTTCGGCAGACGGCTCGGTGAATGGGAAATAAGAAGGGCGAAAACGTACTTGCAGATCTTCTTCAAAAAAGGCTCGTAAGAAATCATGTAATAACCCTTTTAATTCAGTAAAATTAGCTTTTTTATCTACATAAAGTAGCTCAATTTGGTGAAACATCGGGGTATGTGTTTGGTCATAATCATTACGATAAACACGCCCAGGAGCCATAATACGAATAGGCGGCTGAACTTTTTCCATTGTACGAATTTGAACGCCTGATGTTTGTGTACGTAGTAAACGTTGCGCATCAAACCAAAATGTATCATGATCTGCACGAGCTGGATGATGAGCGGGAATATTTAACGCATCAAAATTATAGTAATCTGTTTCAATTTCAGGTCCTTGCTCAACACTAAAACCAAGCTCTGAGAAAAATTTTACAACACGCTCAATCGTAATTGATACAGGATGTAATCCACCTAATTCTGTTTTACGCCCAGGCAAACTCACATCAATACTTTCATTTATTAATTGTGCATTTAACGCATCATTCTCTAATTTCTCTTTTTTCTTATTTAACGCATCTTGAGCTATCTGTTTAGCTTCATTAATTTTAGCTCCCACAGCTGGACGCTCTTCAGCAGAAACATCACGCAATCCCTGCATTAATGCCGTAAACTGCCCTTTTTTACCAAAATATTCCACACGAAGTGCTTCAATACTCGCCACATCGTTGGCATTTTCTACTGCTACTAACGCTTGAGTAACAATACTTTCTAGGTTTTGCATTCCCTATCCTCTAAACACATATTCAAAATAGATAAAATAGTAATACTTCTCAGCCACCTTGTAAATTTAAAAATCATTGAAACTTGCACTAAATTATTGATTTATAAATATAAGCATATAAATTTTTTGATTTCCAAACTCAAATTAACATCCCTATTTTATTAAGAAACTAGGTAGCCTATTTGCAAGATATTGTCAATATCTCACCGCTTGTTTACAAAAATAAATCCACGAAAAGATTTTAATTCGTGATCTTCCTCACAACATAAAGTAAAATTCGCCAAGTTTTATCTTACTTGTAAAAAGTAGGCATATTTTTATCAACCCAATTGGAGATATTCTATGGCAATGAATAATATTTTAGGATTATTCGCCCATTCGCCACTCAAACCTCTACAAAAACATTCTAAAAAAGTAACAGAATGTTGTGGTTTATTAGTCCCTTTTTTTGAAGCGAGCTTTGAAAATCGTTGGGACGAGGCAGAGAAAATTCGTAGTCAAATCATTGAATTAGAACGTCGTGCTGATACACTTAAACGTGAAATTCGCCTAAAGTTACCTCGTGGTTTATTTATGCCCGTAGAACGTACTGATTTATTAGAATTAGTTACGCAATTAGACAAGCTCGCTAACTATGCCAAAGATATCTCTGGACGTGTTATTGGCCGTCAGCTTGTTATTCCAACCGAAATGCAACCTGCTTTTTTACACTTCTTATCTCGTAGCCTCGATGCAACAAAACAATCCGACAAAGTTATTAACGAAATGGATCAATTATTGGAAACAGGCTTTCGTGGACGGGAATTAAATTTTGTAAACCGTATGATTTTAGAGCTAGATACAATTGAAGATGACACCGATCAATTGCAAATCGTCTTACGCAAATCATTACTTAATATTGAAAACTCACACAATCCAATTGATATTATGTTTTTATATAAAATCATCGAATGGATTGGGGTTCTTGCTGATCAAGCTCAAAGAGTTGGCTCACGCATTGAATTAATGCTGGCACGTTCATAAGAGGAAAGGTTTATGGAACTCATACATCATTACGGATTTATCATTATACTGATTACTGCTGCATTCGGCTTTATAATGGCCTTTGGCATTGGAGCAAATGATGTTGCTAACGCAATGGGAACATCTGTTGGATCAGGTACGATTACTGCTAGACAAGCAATTTATATCGCACTTATCTTTGAATTTGCTGGGGCTTATCTTGCTGGCGGAGAAGTTGCTGAAACAATAAAAAGTGGCATTATTGCTTCTGATGCTTTTGCGGGTAATCCTGATATTCTTATTTTAGGAATGATGTCTTCGCTCTTTGCTGCAGGCGTATGGTTACTTATTGCTTCTCAAAAAGGCTGGCCCGTATCAACAACCCATACAATTATTGGTGCTATTGTTGGCTTTGCTTGTATCACTATTGGTGCAGAAGCAGTGCAATGGTCTCAATTTACAGGTATTGTTGGTAGTTGGTTCATTACCCCTGTTATTGCTGGAGTTGTAGCATTTGGTATTTTTAGCTCAACACAAAAACTAATTTTTGATACAGAAAAACCTCTTGTTCAAGCACAAAAATATGCACCTTATTATGCAGGCTTGACCGTTTTCATTATTTGTGTTGTTACTTTAGACAAAGGGCTAAAACACGTTGGCTTAGAGCTAAGTAAATCTCAAACCATTGGACTTGCTTTTTCCCTTGCTATTGTTACGGCTTTAATTAGCTTTTTTTATCTACGTAGCAACAGCTTTGTTGCCCGCCTACAAAAAGGTGGATTTGACGGCGTTGAGAAAGTCTTCAGTATGTTAATGCTACTGACTGCTTGTGCAATGGCATTCGCACACGGCTCTAATGATGTAGCTAATGCAATCGGTCCTCTCGCAGCCGTTGTATCTATCATTGATAATGGGGGCGTTATTGACGGCCAAACCATTATGGCACCGTGGATTTTACCCCTGGGTGCAATCGGTATTGCTATCGGTTTAGCCGTAATGGGACATAAAGTGATGGGAACTATCGGTACAGGTATTACTGATCTTACTCCAAGCCGTGGCTTTGCTGCACAATTTGCCTGTGCAATTACTGTGGTTATTGCATCAGGAACAGGCTTACCGATATCTACGACACAAACCTTAGTTGGTGCAGTATTAGGTGTAGGTTTTGCTCGAGGCATTGCAGCCCTTAATTTAGGCGTAATCCGTAATATTGTTGCCTCTTGGGTTATTACTCTCCCTGCAGGTGCTGTGATCTCAATTATTATCTATTACATTCTTAGCGCAATTTTCCGCTAAGCTAGTACGAAAGAAAGTGCGTGGATTGCACTTTCTTTTTATATTTTCACGAAAAAGGACGCCCAATTATGAAAAAAACTGTTGCTACCCTATGTGGTGTAATTTTACTTGCGTGCTCACTTCCAACAGTAGCACAAACACAATATGTTACTGAAAATCTAAACACCTATTTACGCAAAGGTGCTGGGGATAATTTTAAAATTTCAGGTACTATTCAAGCAGGAGAAAAAGTAACAGTACTTGATCGTAAAGAGCGTTATAGCCTTATTCGAGATAGTAAAAATCGTGAGGCTTGGATTCTCACAAATGAACTAACCACCACACCAAGCTCCAAAGAACTCGCACCACAATTACAACAGCAAGTACAAGATCTCACCCTCAAACTCAATAAAATTGATAGCGATTGGCAACAACGGACTGTTGAAATGCAACGTCGTACCAAACAAGCCGATCAACAAAGCAGCGATTTATTGGAACAAAATGCGCAATTAAAACGTGAGCTAGATATTTTGAAAAGTAAAAATCGTGATCTTGAAGCTATTCAAAACGCTGAATCCCGAGAAATTATGATTCAATACTTTATCTATGGGGGAAGTGTATTAGGGGTTGGATTATTATTTGGATTATTATTGCCTTTACTCATACCTCGTCGTAAACGTAAAGATGGCTGGTCATAATTAATCAAAGAAGTAAAAAGGACGGATAACCGTCCTTTTTACATTATATATTTTTCAGCAATATACGAGTCTCGCTTTTATCTATTACTTGAGATAATACTGACAATTTCATTTCCTCTGCAAGAAATAAAATATCATTCACACTACTCTGCTTATTTAATATCAGCCATAAGCTATCATTATACTTTAATAAAGATAGGGCTTTCTTTGCCATCAATAAAGGTAAAGGACAATGATAGGCGGTGAGATCGATCTGATAATTCATTACACTTTTCGGCGGTTTTCCATAATTTTGCCAATCGCTTTTAAATCACTCTCGGATAAATATTCACGTCCTAATTCAAAGAGTGGCTCCTCAATTGAAATGTGCAAATTATATCCTTCAACAAACCGCTTGATAAGCTCTCTATCTACATTAGTCCGTTTCCCAGTAAGCAATGCTAACAGCTGTTCTTCCAACAAATCCCAATTATGATGTAATTCAGTATGTTGTTGTTCCAATACTTTAACAGCATCAACCGCTTTCGGAAATTTTTTGATCAACGTAGGAAAAAAATCTTTCTCTTCATCATCGTGGTGTAACGGAGCAGATAGATTAAAATAATTTAAAATTTGTTCAACATCATTTTTAACGGCTTGATTCACACCTTGTTTTTCAAGGTAATCTGGCAATAATTGTAGCTGCCGACAGAATTTCTTTACCTTACTATGGCAGGCATATAGCATCTCTATCGGTTCATTCCAGCTTGCAAATTGTTGTGGGTTTAAAGTAAACATAATTACTCGCTACTTAATTGTAATGGTGGAACTTCTTTACCAATTTTTTGATAGAATTCCACGACAAACTCATCAAAACGATCATCATCAATGGCTTGGCGAATTTGAGCCATTAAACGTTGGTAATAACGTAAATTATGAATAGTATTCAAACGAGCACCTAAAATTTCGCCACACTTATCTAAATGATAGAGATAAGCTTTAGTGTAATTTTTACAAGTATAACAATCACATTCAGGATCAAGCGGTGAGATATCATTGCGATATTTCGCATTACGAATTTTCACAATCCCGTTGCTCACAAAAAGGTGTCCATTGCGAGCATTACGAGTCGGCATTACACAGTCAAACATATCAATTCCACGGCGAACTCCTTCCACTAAATCTTCCGGCTTACCTACTCCCATCAAATAACGAGGCTTATCTGCTGGAATTTGTGGGCAGACGTACTCTAAAATACGATGCATATCTTCTTTTGGCTCACCGACAGCTAGCCCACCAACAGCATAGCCATCAAAACCAATTTCAACTAATTTTTCTACTGAAACTTTGCGTAACTCTTCATAAACACCGCCTTGAATAATCCCAAATAACGCATTTGGATTTTCTAGTTCATCAAAACGATCACGGCTTCGTTTTGCCCAACGCAGTGACATTTCCATTGATTGTTTTGCATAATCAAAGGTTGCAGGATAAGGTGTACATTCATCAAAAATCATCACAATATCTGAACCCAGATCATACTGAATTTCCATTGATTTTTCTGGAGATAAAAAGATTTTCTCTCCGCTAATTGGATTTTGGAATGTTACGCCTTCTTCTTTAATCTTTCGTAATTTGCCTAAACTAAATACTTGAAAACCACCTGAATCTGTCAAAATTGGCCCGTGCCACTGCATAAAATCGTGCAAATCACCGTGCATTTTCATAATTTCTTGCCCTGGCCGTAACCATAAATGGAAGGTGTTGCCTAACAAAATTTGAGCCCCTGTCGCAGCTACTTCTTCAGGCGTCATTCCTTTTACTGTTCCATAAGTTCCTACTGGCATAAATGCAGGGGTTTCTACATGATATTCCCCTTTAGGGCGGGAAAAGGTTAAACGCCCACGGCGAGCATTTCCATCCGTTTTTTTTAGTTCGTATTTCATTTTCTCTCCTGCGAATAAACAGTTCGCATATATGTGAATAAAAATATCAAAGAATATGATATCAAATGGTACTCTACCTATATTCTATATTCCTAAAAATAAGTATAAATATTACAAGCGGTCAATTGGCTGATTTTTTTGCAAATTTCTCTGCTAAAATTCGTTTCAATTTATCGTAAACAAAGAGCACCCTATCAGCAACAGTAGTTTTATAAGGGCGGTACAAATATAAATGCCATATTTGTTTTTCAATTTCAGGAAAAAGTTCTATCAATTTTCCTTGTTTAAGGTAAGATTGGCAAATCAAATCCATTAATTGAGAGCAAGTTCTCCCAGCTAATGCAGATTGTAATTCACTATTCATATCTGTTGTAAAAAAAGCAATTTTACTTGATGAAAAATACTGTTTTTCATTGATTTGCCAATTCCACGCCCGTTTTAATTTAGGATCAATCAACCCACTTAATGGGTAATTTTGTGCCAGATCTTGCAAATCTTTAGGATAATCTAACCGCTTGATAAGTGATGGAGAAGCTACAATTTTTTCTGTAATAGTACAAATTGAATGAGCTACCCAATCTAATTCAGGCTCAAGGGCAATACGTAGGCCGATATCAATTTGATCATCAACAATTTTGAGTTTATCAAGAGCAACTCGCCAATCGATCACTAACTCAGGGTAAGGCTCTAAAGCTGTTAAAAGTTCAAATATCAATTCATCATTACAAGGCAAAGGAGGTAAAGTAATACGAACTACCCCTTTCATTGATCTATTATTTAAATCTGATGGAGAAAATAAATTTTCCTCTTCATCAAGAAAACGCTGGGCTTTAGGTAAAAATTGCTGACCAAATTCAGTTAATTTAATACTGCGTGTATTACGTGTAAATAAACTTTCCCCGAGCAATGTCTCCAATTCTGCAATCATTCGACTAACAACTTGGGGAGATACTGCTAGACGCAATGCAGTTTCCCGAAAGTTTAATGTCTCACAAGCAACACAGAAATAGCGGAGTGCATCAAGTTTATTCATATTATTCCATTTTTAAGAATAGTCTTTTCTTATTTTATTCATTTTTGATTAAAAAAACTAGCGTATAATGCCCCCATAAAGCAAAGATTGCTTATTAAATTTTTTTAGGGTAGCAATATCCTGTTTATTTTATTTCGGAGAACAAATTTATGACTGAACTCAGTAGACAACCTGTCGCAGACAGAGCGGAACACAACGCATTTTTCCCTTCTGAATACTCACTTTCACAATATACTCGCAAAGTAACTGACTTTGACGGGTTCAAATTTGAAAAACCATACACTGGTGGGAAATATAAAGTTTTAATGATCGCATCAGACGAGCGTTATGTTGAAATGCAAAATGGTAAACTTTTCTCAACAGGTAACCACCCAGTTGAAACATTATTGCCTATGTTACATATTCACCACGCTGGTTTTGAAATTGATGTTGTTACATTATCTGGTAACTCTGTTAAATTTGAAATGTGGGCAATGCCAACTGAAGATAAAGCAATTATGGATCTTTATCAAACTTATTTGCCAAAATTCTTAGCGCCTGCAAAATTAGCTGATATTTTAGAAGAAGCAACAAGTGAAAATTCACCCTATATTGCTGTATTAATTCCAGGTGGGCACGGTGCATTACACGCACTTCCATTTAGCAAAGATGTTAAAGATATATTCAAATGGGCATTAAATAAAGATAAACACATTGTTACTTTATGTCATGGTCCAGCTGCATTATTAGCGTCAAGCGAAGGTGAGAAAGCGGAAGACTATCCATTCAAAGGATATGAAATTTGTGTATTCCCTGATGCGTTAGATGAAGGTGCAAATATCGAAATCGGTTATATGCCAGGTAAATTACCTTGGTTACTCGGTGAGCGTTTATCAAATTTAGGCGTAAAAATTATGAACGAAGGTATTACCGGACAAGTTCATAAAGACCGTAAATTATTAACCGGTGATAGCCCATTAGCATCAAATAATTTAGGCATTTTAGCCGCAGATGAGTTATTAAAAGCTGTTGCATAATTTTACAAGCGGTAAGATTCACAATTATTTTGCTAAAGCAAAATAGCTATCAGATCTTACCGCTTTTTCTTATCTATAATTTACTCACTGCTATTTATCAAATCAATCAAACCATACTCCCCCTATAAACTTATACTTACTCTATGAAATAATTTCATTGCGTAACCAATCATCACTTAAGAGAATAAACAATGAAAATGCAACAAATTAATATGAAAGAAGCGGGTTCAGCTGATGTTTTATTTATTGAAGAAACCAATCTCCCCCAACCCAAAGGAGACGAACTATTAGTAAAAGTTGCGTATGCTGGTATTAACCGTCCCGATATTATGCAACGGCAAGGGTTATACCCAATGCCCAAAGGTGTTACACCAATTATGGGATTAGAGCTATCGGGTACCATAGTCGGAATAGGCGAAAATATTTCTCAATTTGCTATCGGTGATAAAATTTGTGCATTAACAGACGGCGGAGCTTATGCAGAATATTGTATTGTGCCAGCAACTCAAGCACTACCTATCCCAGATAACTACTCATTACTCGAAGCCGCGGCTCTTCCCGAAACTATTTTTACCGTATGGGCGAACTTATTTATGGATAACCAAGTAAAAGAAGGTGAAAGTTTACTCGTTCATGGCGGCACAAGTGGTATTGGTATCACAGCATTAGCTATCGCTAAAAGTTTAGGTATTAAAACATTCGCTACCGTAGGTGATGATAAAAAATGCCAAATAGTCGAACAATTAGGCGGTATTCCAATCAATTACAAAACCGAAGATTTTTCTCAAATTATACAGGCACAAGGCGGTGTTGATGCTATTTTAGATATTGTTGGAGCAAGCTATTTTGAACGCAATTTAGCAAGTCTGAAGCAGAATGGACGGCTATTTTTAATTGGTTTTATGAAAGGAACAACAGTAGAATCAGTTAATTTATTAGATATTGCCATTAAACGCATTCATATAACAGGCTCAACAATGCGTGGGCGTAGCAAAGCAGAAAAAGCAGAGATTACCCATTCACTCTATAATAACATCTGGGAAAAATTAGCCAATAATCAAATTCATAAACCAATAATTCATCAAGTATTTGATTTCCAAGATGTTAAAAATGCTCACATAGAAATGGATAAAGGCACTCATATCGGCAAAATCATGCTTGCTTTTGATAATAACTAAAGAGGTAAAAAGTGGTTATTCTTCCGGTTAATTTATTAAATGCTATTGCCTATTAAATCACGACCAGACGACAATAATTTCTGCTAAATATAGTTAGATAGAAAATATTATATATGTTTCTTAAGTCTCCATTATTGAATTTGAGCCTGCTCGTATTTCAATCGTGATTGATCGCAATACATTTATTCGTCAGCTAATTTAAAAACAATTACTTTCCGTTGATTCTCAGACCAAGCTTATCTTAAATCAGGGAGAAAGCCCCAAATTCACCCCACATAAATTGTATCTATTGAGTTATTTAATTAGCCAGACTTTGATATTACTGATGAACTGAGAACATTACATTATGTCGCAGGTGCTCAATTCTATACCATTGGCAAGGAAATTAATTTAAAAAATGCCTCAAATGCAGTTGGCTAAATTATTTCAATTCCTAAATATCAGGAAACACCTAGTAAATACTAGGTGTTTTGCTATATTTGATTTAGTTATGAACCATTAAAATAGATAGATGAATGCTCAATATCGTTTTAATTTAGATATCTAAAGGTGCCCATTCCTTTCCAACTACTGGTGGTAACCAAGCTAGCCCTTGCACACAATTTGTCCAAAGATTATCTGGAATACCATATTGATCCTTTTTATAAGGATCAAGTTCAGTAATTACTTCATTTTCTCTACCTGTTGCTAACAATGTTGCAATTTGTGGATTGAGCATCACCGCTTTTCCTAATGCGATAAATTCAGCCCAACCCGTTTGATATGCTTGAATAATTTGATCGGGACTCAATAGATTTCCAACCCCAATTAAAGGCAACTTTCCAGCAATTCGTTGATGAATAAGTTGTATACGAGCCATTGAAGTATCTGCACCACGGCGAGCTTTTTTATAAAAATCCCAAAGTGAAACGTGTAAATATTGCAATGGTTTTTCGATCAATGCATCAATCAATGCAAAAGCATCTAGCATAGTCAAACCATTTTCCCCTGCTTCCTCTGGAGAAAATCGATAGCCTACAATAAAATCTGGACGTTGATATTGTTCACGAATAGCCATAACCTTATCAATAATAGCTAAAGGGAATGCTAAACGTTTTTCTAAACTTCCACCCCATGCATCATTACGATGATTAGTTTGAGCCGAAAGAAATTGTTGAATCAGATAGCCATTTGCACCGTGAATTTCTACCCCATCAAAACCCGCACGAATAGCCATATCAACTGCTCGTCCAAAGGCATTAATCATCCCTAGAATTTCAGATTCAGTGAGTGCCCTTGCTCCCTTTTCTTCATTATCACTCGGCCCAACAATCTCTCTGCCATTTGATAATTTAACTAATGCTTTTTCACCCCCATGATAAATCTGTAAAATCGCCTTCGCGCCTTGAGACTTAATTGTATTTGCGGTCAATTTTAAACTTTCGAGATGGCTTTCATTACTTGCTTTAAATTGCCCAGTAAAAGCATCTCCTCCTTCTGCA
Organism: Vespertiliibacter pulmonis; assembly: GCF_013377275.1. Taxonomy (NCBI): domain Bacteria; kingdom Pseudomonadati; phylum Pseudomonadota; class Gammaproteobacteria; order Pasteurellales; family Pasteurellaceae; genus Vespertiliibacter; species Vespertiliibacter pulmonis. The sequence continues at coordinate 1,532,267 of NZ_CP016615.1, read as the reverse complement.
ACAAGAGCACATTCAGTAATAACCATCCCGATATTTTCAGCACGATTACTCAAAAAATATTGTTCTTGTTGACTCAGTGTCCCATCTAGATTAGAGGAAAAAAGCGTCATTGGAGCAACAACTAAACGATTTTTAATTTCAACGCTATTATTTAACATATAGGGTTGAAACAGTGCGGTAAATTTTTCATTCATTTTTATCTCCGTATATAAATATATTTGAAAATATTTAAATTCATATTGATCCCACTCAAAAGTATATAAAACACAGGGATTTTAAAATAAAAAAGGCACAGATCTAATGATAATCTGAGCCTTCTATTCTTAATGATTTGCTTTTGTAATATCAAAAATTAAAACGGAATATCATCATCAAAATTATCCATTACCGGCTCAGCCTGTGGTACAGGTTTTGCTTGGGGTTTTGATGCTGGTTTTGCATAGTTATTTGATTGAGAATAACTATCGTTATAGCTATCTTGATTATAATTATTCTGTGAACTTTGCTGATTAAAGTTATTTGCTCCGCTTTGCCCGCCATTATAACCGCCTTCACTATCATTGCGTCCACCTAACATCGTTAGGGAATCGGCTTGGATTTCAGTGGAATAGCGATCTTGACCATTTTGGTCCTGCCATTTACGTGTTTTTAATTTTCCTTCAACATAAACTTGCGAGCCTTTACGTAAATATTGCCCAGCAACTTCAGCATTACGTCGGAAAAGAACAATTCGATGCCATTCTGTTACCTCACGACGTTCACCTGTATTTTTATCATTCCACACTTCACTAGTTGCGACACTAATATTTGCCACAGCATCACCATTTGGCATTGTTCTCATTTCAGGATCATTACCTAAACGTCCAACGATAATTACTTTATTTACCCCTGCCATAAATCCCTCTTAATAAATGTACAAATTTTTAAGCTATTTTGCCTGAATTTCTAAAAAAAATCATCATTTAAAACTGACTTTTTGTACAGTCATTCAATTTATGCGATAATAATCGACAATTTAAGATAAATCTCTTTACTTTACTAAAGGATTATATGCAATTTATCGATATCCGTGGGGCGAGAACTCACAACCTAAAAAATATCAACCTAAAATTACCTCGTGATAAATTTATTGTTATCACAGGATTATCAGGCTCAGGGAAATCATCTCTTGCATTTGATACCCTTTATGCAGAAGGACAACGCCGTTATGTTGAATCACTTTCTGCTTACGCACGCCAATTTTTATCGTTAATGGAAAAGCCTGATGTTGACCATATTGAAGGGCTTTCGCCTGCGATTTCTATTGAGCAAAAATCAACCTCTCACAATCCTCGCTCAACAGTTGGAACAGTAACCGAAATTCACGATTACTTACGCCTCTTATTCGCTCGTGTCGGTGAGCCTCGTTGCCCCGATCACGATATTCCCTTAACTGCACAAACGATTTCACAAATGGTGGATCGGGTATTAGAAGAGCCTGAAAATAAACGATTAATGTTGCTTGCTCCAGTGGTTAAAGAGCGTAAAGGTGAGCATATCAAATTATTAGAAAATCTTACCGCTAATGGTTATATTCGTGCCAGAATAGATGGTGAAATTTGTGACCTTTCTGATCCTCCTAAATTAGAGCTACAGAAAAAACATACCATTGAAGTTGTTATCGACCGTTTTAAAGTTCGTCCTGATATTGCCACTCGACTCGCAGAATCGTTTGAAACTACTCTCGATCTCTCAGGTTCAACGGCAATTATTGCTGATATGGATAACCCTAATGCAGAAGAATTAGTGTTCTCTGCTAATTTTGCCTGTCCACATTGTGGTTACTCTCTCACGGAATTAGAGCCTCGTCTATTTTCATTTAATAATCCTGCTGGAGCTTGCCCTACCTGCGATGGTTTAGGTGTTCAGCAATTTTTTGATGAAAATAAAGTTATCCAAAACCATGAAGTTTCTCTAGCAAGCGGTGCAATCAAAGGCTGGGATCGCCGAAGTTTCTACTATTTTGGCTTACTGAACGCCGTTGCCAAACACTATGACTTTGATATTGAAACACCGTTTAATCAATTACCAAGAAAAATTCAACAAATCATTTTAAATGGTTCAAAAGATGAAATTGAATTTATCTATGTTAATGATCGAGGTGATAGCGTTAAACGAGTTCACGCCTTTGAAGGCATATTGAATAATATGGCTCGCCGTTACAAAGAAACTGAATCGAACTCCGTGCGGGAAGAGCTTGCAAAATATATCAACAACCGAGCTTGTACAGACTGTCATGGTTCTCGCTTACGCCGTGAAGCACGCTATGTCTTTTTAGGACAAACTAACCTGCCCGAAATTGCGGAAAAAAGCATCGGTGAAGCACTACAATTTTTTGCAGAACTCAAACTCATCGGACAAAAAGCTAAAATTGCTGAGAAAATCCTAAAAGAAATTCAAGAACGCTTGCAATTCTTAGTCAATGTTGGGCTAAATTATCTTTCTCTTTCCCGATCAGCGGAAACCCTATCAGGCGGAGAAGCTCAACGTATTAGACTTGCAAGCCAAATTGGAGCAGGATTAGTAGGTGTAATGTATGTACTTGATGAACCGTCTATTGGGCTACATCAACGAGATAACGAACGCTTACTCGATACACTTATTCACTTGCGAAATTTAGGTAATACCGTGATTGTTGTTGAGCATGATGAAGATGCCATTATGGCGGCAGATCATATTGTTGATATTGGACCTGGCGCGGGTGTACACGGAGGCAATGTAATCGCTCAAGGTACTGCCGAACAAATTATGCAGCACGAAACCTCTATTACTGGAAAATTTCTTTCAGGGAGAGAAAAAATTGAAATTCCTGCTAAACGTACTCCTTACAATAAAGAGAAAGTTTTAGTTTTAAAAGGTGCAACAGGCAATAACCTAAAAAATGTTGATCTTGAAATTCCTGTCGGTTTATTTACTTGTATCACTGGTGTTTCTGGTTCAGGGAAATCTACCTTAATTAACGATACTCTTTTCCCTATTGCACAAAATGCGTTAAATCGTGCAGAAAATAATGATATTTCTCCTTATAAAAGCATTGATGGCTTAGCACATTTTGATAAAGTAATTGATATCAACCAAAGCCCTATTGGGCGTACTCCCCGTTCAAATCCCGCAACCTATACAGGACTATTTACTCCTATCCGAGAACTTTTTGCAGGTACGCAAGAAGCTCGAGCAAGGGGTTATAACGTTGGGCGATTCAGCTTCAATGTACGAGGAGGACGCTGCGAAGCCTGCCAAGGTGATGGCGTAATTAAAGTAGAAATGCACTTTTTGCCCGATGTTTATGTCCCTTGTGATCACTGTAAAGGCAAACGCTATAATCGTGAAACATTGGAAGTTCGCTACAAAGGAAAAACTATCCACCAAGTTCTAGAAATGACAGTGGAAGAAGCTCGAGAATTTTTTGAAGCCGTGCCAATGCTTGCCCGCAAATTACAAACATTGATGGACGTAGGATTATCTTATATTCGTTTAGGGCAATCGTCCACAACTCTCTCTGGGGGCGAAGCCCAACGAGTAAAATTAGCGACCGAACTTTCTAAGCGAGATACAGGTAAAACGCTCTATATTTTAGATGAACCCACAACAGGATTGCATTTCGCTGATATTAAACAACTTCTTACCGTTCTCCATCGCCTACGTGATCAAGGTAATACAATTGTCGTTATTGAACATAATTTAGATGTGATAAAAACCGCTGATTGGATTGTCGATCTTGGCCCTGAAGGCGGTGCAGGTGGTGGGCAAATTATTGCTTGCGGCACACCAGAACAAGTCGCAAAAGATAAACATTCACATACAGCTAGGTTTTTAAAAAGTATTCTAGCTAAAAAATAATTAAACAAGCGGTGAAATTTGCAAAAAATTTGCTTATCTTACCGTTTGTGCTATCTAAATAAGGTAATCAATGGACTATCAATTTACTCACACAATGCACGGCGTTATGGCTAAATGCTCTATGGATCACGAAGCCTTTGCCCATTGGCTCAATACTGAAATAGTGCAAAATTTTATAGAACTACAAGATATTCTTACTGAAATCACTAAATGTAAACTTGCGCCCAATTATGAAACTATTTTTGAAGGACGTGAATATACCCTTTATCTCAATGCAGAAGAAGTGATGGTAAAAGCGAATAACTTAGCAATGGATATTGAAGATTTTGAACAAATGGAAGAAGGCTTTAATTTCTATAATGAGGAAAGTATTGCTTTTTGTGGATTAGAAGATTTTGAGGTATTTTTACAAGCCTACGATCGGTTTACTAAAACATTTCATTAATTCGATAAAAGGTCGCACTATAATGGCCTTTTATTTTTATTACATTTCAAATCTATTAATGTTTATTTAAACAAACTTACCTTATAGTAATTCTAAAAAATGTAAAAAACAACTTAACAAATGGTAAGTATGTGATAAAAGCAAATAATTCTATAACCGATCACCTATTTGTAATTCCCATTTTTTATACAACGATAAATAGCGAAGGCACTAGATAGGTTTACAGCATTATGTAAATCTTCTTGTCAATTTCTTGAATTAGATCGCATTTTTATTTATTTCATTTTGTTAGAATTACTCACCCTATATATTCTTGTGAGGTGGTATGAGTGAAATTGCATTAACAGTAAGCCTATTATCATTAGTTGCTGTTTTAGGGCTATGGATTGGTCATATAAAAATTCGGAATGTTAGCTTAGGGATCGGTGGAGTATTATTTGGTGGCATTCTCGTTTCACATTTTATGTCCTCATTTGGTATCCAGCTCAACGAGCATACTCTCCATTTTATTCAGGAATTTGGACTGATTTTATTTGTATATACGATAGGAATTCAAGTTGGCCCTGGTTTCTTCTCATCATTACGTCAATCTGGTTTAAAATTAAATGCCTTTGCCCTCCTTGCTGTCGGATTAAGCGGTCTGCTCGTTGTGCTTTTACATAAATTATTTGATGTTCCATTACCAATTATTCTTGGAATTTTCTCAGGAGCAGTAACAAATACACCATCTCTAGGTGCGGGGCAACAGATTTTAAATGAATTAGGCAGCGATACTGCAATAATGGGAATGGGTTATGCCATCGCTTATCCATTTGGCATTATTGGTATTCTATTGTCTATGTGGCTGATTCGAATTTTATTCTCAGTAAATGTTGATACGGAAGCCAAACAATTTGAGAAAACCCAACATAATCAAAAAACAGGACTTAGTACACTTAATGTACGAGTTACTAACCCTAATCTAAATGGATTACTTCTAAAAGAATTGCCAGATTTTGAGCTACACGATGTCATCTATTCTCGTTTAAAACGTAATAACGAACTCTTTGTACCTAAAATTGATACCCAAATTCAACTCGGTGATATACTGCACCTTGTTGGAGAAAAATCTGCATTACATAAAATGCAACTTATCATTGGCGAAATAACCGCCACTTCAATTACTACACAAGATACAACTTATCGTAGTGAACGGGCTATCGTTACTAACGAGAAAGTCTTTGGCAAAAAAATTCGCCAACTTATGCTAAAAGGCAAATATGATGTAGTTATCTCTCGCTTAAATCGTGCGGGCGTAGAGCTTATTCCCACTGGGGAAATGGCATTACAATTCGGTGATGTGTTAAATCTAGTCGGTCGCCAAGAAGATATTAAAAAAGTGATGACAATCATCGGTAATGCTCACCAAAAATTACAACAAGTACAGATGCTACCAATTTTCATTGGAATTGGTTTAGGTGTATTACTTGGCTCTATCCCAATTTATATTCCTGGTTTCCCCGTTGCACTTAAAATCGGGCTAGCCGGCGGTCCATTAGTTGTCGCCCTTATCTTAGCTCGCCTTGGCAGTATTGGTAAACTATATTGGTTTATGCCACCGAGTGCAAACCTCGCCTTACGGGAAATTGGTATCGTATTATTTCTTGCAGTAGTAGGCTGGAAAGCTGGTGGGAATTTTTTTCAAATTTTATTTAGTAATGACGGTCTATCCTGGATTGGCTATGGAATAATCATTACACTTATCCCACTACTTGTGACTGGTATATTAGCTCGAATATATGGCAAACTAAATTATCTGACTCTTTGTGGCTTACTCGCAGGCTCAATGACTGATCCCCCTGCTCTTGCTTTTGCTAATGCAATTAAAGAAGATAATGGTGCCGCTTCACTTGCGTATGCTACTGTCTATCCACTCGTGATGTTCTGTCGCATTATTTTGCCCCAACTGTTGGCTATTTTGCTCTGGGTGTAGGCTAGCTAGAATAAAAGGGCTGCTTCAATAATATGTTGAACACAGCCCTTAATATATTTTCTAGCTTTATAAACGATATAAGATCAATATCTTACTTATTTCTATTTCCAATCAACACTATTTAAGCCAACCAATCATTGTCGTAATTACCCCTAAATTGATGAAATCAACAAAGAATGCACCAACAAGCGGTACAATCAAGAATGCTTTATGCGATGGCCCAAATGATTCTGTAACAGATTGCATATTAGCAACAGCAGTTGGTGTTGCACCTAAGCCAAAACCACAATGTCCTGCTGAAAGCACTGCCGCATCATAATTCTTTCCCATAAAACGATAAGTAATAAAATAAGTATATAAAATCATCACAATCGTTTGTATAAATAAAATAATAAAAAGCGAACCAGCTAGACCTGATAATTGCCATAGTTTTATACTCATCAATGCAATAGCTAAAAATAGGCTCAATGATGCATTACCAAATACATCAATAGCACGATCAAACATATCAAATTTGAATACTAAGGTAAGAATATTGCGTAATATGACTCCACAACCTAACGCCCATACAAACTGAGGTAATCCAGTATTAGGAAAAATATGCACCATTACTGATGAAAACGCTAAACAAGCAGCAAATAATGCGGTTGTTTCTACGACTGAATTTGCTGTAATTAAGCGCACATTATCCATATCTTCAAAAGTATCATCGCTATACTTCTCTGAAGAATCAATTTTAGCTTGATGCTTAATTGGCGACATTTTCATTTTATTGACTAAACGACGAGCCACTGGCCCACCAATTAAACCTCCTGCAATTAAGCCGAAAGTTGCTGATGCCATTGCAATTTCAACTGCCGCTGAAATTCCATATTTTTGAACAAACAAATTTCCCCAGGTTGCTCCTGTACCGTGTCCACCCGTTAATGTAATCGACCCTGTTAATAATCCAATTAATGGATCAAGTCCTAACAAGGCTGCTAATGAAATACCCACTATATCTTGTATAATAATAAAAATGCCAACCACAGCCAAAAATATAATTAACGGCTTTCCCCCCTGCTTTAAACGTGAAAAATCTGCGGATAAGCCAATAGAAGAAAAGAAAACTAACATAAAGGTAGTTTGTAGAGAACTTTCAAATTGGAAAGTAATATTAAAAAATTTATAACAACAGAAAATAATCAGTGCAGCAAATAACCCGCCAGCTACAGCTTCAGGAATATTAAAATCTTGTAGAAATTTAATTCGATTTACAAATAATTTGCCAATTAATAAGACCAATGTTGCTACAATGAGTGTGTAATAACCATTAAGAATAATAGATTCCAAAAATATTCTCCTTCCTATAAATAAAAAAGGGCTAATACTAGAGAAAATCATAACAGCTGTCAAAAAATTGACACACATAGCCTAATATAACAGCTATTTTTATACTTTTACCTTCACATAACTAAAGGAAAAAATTATTATTTCCAACCCATCTTAATATTTCACATTAATTTGTCGCAATAATTACCGCTCGTTTTGGTCTAGGATAGCCTTCAATCGTTTTCGATTGATCATTAGGATCTAAAAAATCTACTAATGACTCATTTTCTAACCAATCTGTTTTACGCTGTTCTTCCAACGTTGTTACCTCTTCATCAACACAACGTACATTGCTAAATCCTACTTTTTCTAACCAATTTATCAATGCCATTACAGATGGAATAAAATAGATATTTTTCATTTTGGCATAACGCTCGACCGGCACTAAGACTTCATTCACTCCCCCGTCAATAACCAATGTTTCAAGTACAAGCTCTCCACCTTTAACCAGTTGATTTTTCAGTTGCGAAAGATGATCAAGTGGTGATTTTCGATGATATAGCACCCCCATTGAAAATACCGTATCAAAAGCGTGTAACGGTTGCATTTGCTCAATACCAAGCGGAATTAAATTAGCTCGGCGATCGTTATTTAATAGTTTACGCACGGCTTCAAATTGGCATAAAAAAAGCTCCGTAGGGTCAATACCAACCACCATTCTTGCCCCCTCCCCTACCATTCGCCACATATGGTAACCGCTGCCACAGCCAACATCTAACACAATACGATCTTTTAATGGTGATAAATGAGGCAATACTCTATCCCATTTAAAATCCGAGCGCCACTCGGTATCAATATGTACGCCATACAAATGATAGGGGCCTTTACGCCACGGCATTAACTGTTTTAAATGGTAAACTAATCGTTGCATTTCCCCAGAAGATAATGGCTCAGATAAACGAGATTCGACTCGCTGAGTTAAATCAATTTCTGCTGGATAATTAGGTAGAAAATCCACTATTTTAGCCCATTTAGGGTAATCAGCGTGGGTTTGCTTTTGCCACTGTTTTAATTGTAGGGGTAACGTTTCAAGCCAATCAGATAATGGCGTTGTAGCAATTTGTTGAAAAAAAGGACGAAAATCAATCATATCTTTAACTCATTGAATTATGACAAGCGGTGAGATTGTAAAGGGATTTTGCAAAATCAGCAAAACATACTAGATTTATTCTATAAAATTTTATATTGTAAAAGCGATTTACAACAATAATATAAAAGGAAACCCCATGCAAACTTACAACATTGCCATATTAAGTGGAGACGGAATTGGTCCTGAAATTATGGCTCAAGCCTTAAAAGTGCTTGATAAAATTCAACAAAAATTTGAAGTTAAACTTAACTATCACCACTATGATATCGGTGGTATTGCTATTGATAATCACGGTAAAGCTCTACCAGATAGCACACTTAAAGGCTGTGAAAATGCCGATGCTATTTTATTTGGCTCAGTAGGTGGGCCTAAATGGGAAAATTTACCTGCGAATGAACAACCTGAACGAGGAGCATTATTACCACTTCGTAAACATTTTTCACTATTTTGTAATCTTCGACCAGCAACTTTGTATAAAGGATTAGAACAATTCTGCCCATTGCGAGCTGATATTGCAGAAAAAGGATTTGATATTGTAACCGTACGGGAATTAACTGGTGGAATTTACTTCGGACAACCTAAAGGGCGTGAAGGTGAAGGGGCGATGGAAAAAGCTTTTGACACTGAAATCTACTATCGCTATGAAATTGAACGGATAGCCAAAGTTGCCTTTGAAACTGCAATGAAACGTAATAAACACGTTACTTCTGTGGACAAAGCGAATGTGCTAACCAGTTCGGTATTATGGCGTGAAACAGTTAATCAAATTGCAAAACAATATCCCGAAGTTACCCTTGATCATATCTATATTGATAACGCGACAATGCAGCTTATCAAACAACCTAGCTTTTTTGATGTATTACTATGTTCAAACATTTTTGGCGATATTATTTCTGATGAATGTGCAATGATTACAGGCTCAATGGGTATGCTACCTTCTGCAAGCCTAAATGAAAAAGGCTTTGGATTATATGAGCCAGCAGGCGGTTCTGCACCCGATATTGCAGGTAAAAATATCGCCAATCCTATTGCGCAAATTCTTTCTGCTGCACTGCTATTACGTTATAGTTTTGGCTTAGAAGAACCAGCTAAAGCCATTGAACTTGCTGTGCAAAAAGTATTAGCCGATGGCTATCGCACCGCTGATTTAGTTTCTCAAACTGCCCCCATTTCTACAAATGAAATGGGCGATTTAATTGCAAATTATATCTAACTCCTAAATAAAAAGCGGTTAAATTTTTTAAAATCTAACCGCTTGCTATCTATTTTATTAGTTCATTTAGTCTTTTTTCTCTGTCGGCGTTTCAGATCCAGCAGTCATTTTATCTGCAATATGGGCTGTTTTTAAACGTTCTATCTCTTCATCTCTTAATACACGTCTAAGAATTTTACCTACATTACTTTTTGGTAATTCATCACGAAATTCAATATCTCGGGGAATTTTATAACCAGTAAGATATTGACGACAGTGGCTACGCAACTCATCACGAGTTAAGCTCTCATCTTTTTTAGTTACATAAATTTTAATGCCTTCGCCCGAGGCCTCACTTGGAATACCAACAGCAACAACCTCATTCACTTTCGGGTGTAATGCTACTACGTCTTCAATCTCATTTGGATAAACATTAAACCCCGATACAATAATCATATCTTTTTTGCGATCGACAATGCGTAAATTTAAATCTTTACCAAATTCAACAATGTCACCCGTTGCCATCCAACCATCTTTTAACACTTCTGCGGTTTCATCAGGACGTTTCCAATAGCCTTGCATAACTTGTGGCCCTTTAACCCATAATTCACCACGTTCTCCTAGGGGTAAATCATTCCCATCTTCATCAACAACACGAATATCTGTATTCGGCATAGGAATACCAATAGATCCTGAATATTCAGTAGTATCATTACGAGTTGCTGATATTAATGGTGAACATTCCGTCATCCCATACCCTTCAATAATATGGCAACCTGTTACATTCTGCCAACGTTCAGCAACAGCTCGTTGAACCGCTGCTCCTCCTCCCACCGTCAATTTTAATGTTGAGAAATCGACATCTTTAAATAGTGGATTATTCAATAACGCATTAAATAGCGTATTTACCCCTGTAATCGCTAACACTTTATATTTTTTTAATTCTTTTATAAAGCCCGTAATATCACGAGGATTTGTAATCAATAAACCTGTAATACCTAATTCAACAAACAATAAGCAATTTACCGTTAAAGCAAAAACGTGGTATAAAGGCAAAGCAATCACAGCTATTTGATCGCCATTACCTTTCACAAGCGGATAAGCAACCCATTTAGCTTGAAGAACGTTAGCAACTACATTACGATGCGTAAGCATTGCACCTTTAGCAACTCCCGTTGTGCCACCTGTATATTGTAAAAAAGCGAGATCATCAGAATGTACTTGAGGCTTAACATATTGCCGTTGTTTACCAATACTCAACGCCTCTCTAAAGCTTACGGCATGAGGTAGCTTATATTTCGGCACTAATTTTTTGACATATTTCACCACAAAATTTACTAACGTTCGCTTACCAAAAGAGAGCTGATCTCCCATTCTAGTTAAAATAACGTGTTTAATTTGAGTATCGAAAACGACTTTTTCGAGTGTGGCTGCAAAATTAGAGACCACTATAATGGCTTTTGCCCCACTATCATTTAATTGATGTTCTAATTCCCTAGGTGTGTAGAGCGGATTAACATTAACAACCACCAGCCCAGCACGCAAAGCACCAAACAAAGCGATAGGATATTGCAGTATATTTGGCATCATTAATGCAAGACGCTCACCTTTTTCTAAGCGTAATTCATTTTGCAAATAAGCGGCAAAAGCACGACTACGTTCTTCTAATTTACGATAGGTTAGGATTTTCCCCATATTAATATAAGCAGGAATATCTGGATGACGTTGCACTGAACGTTCAAACATTTCTATCAAAGATTCATACTGATCTGGATTTATCTCACGGGTTGCACCATCTGGATAATTATCAAACCAAATCTTTTCCATTCTATTCTCCTTAAATCTTACGCACAAACTGCGGAACAATATCGCTTTTTATATTGCGTGAGAGTATTTTTTTTATTGTGAAAAATGTTATTGCTGTAGTAACTAATATTAGCAATGCCACTAATAATTCATTGTGAATCCATTGAGAAAAAAGCAAACTCGATGCTAAAATTACCATAAGTGGTAAACCATAAAGCCAAAATAGGCTAAAAAACAAGCTTTTTTCAGCCAATCCCAATTCAATTTGATCACCTGGGCGTAATATTTCGTTTACTTTAACCTCAAACCGAGGTGCAAACTTTTCTCCCGCTAACGCAGAAAGAGCTTTTGTACCACAACTTGTTTCTCCTGCACAGCCACCACAACCACTTTTTGCATAACATTGTACTATTGCAACACCATTTTGGTAATGTAATACTGTTGCTCGCTCAATCATCATTGTTTGCCCCCTTCTACAAGCGGTTGTTTTACTTCATTATTTTGTGATAAACGAATTTCTTGCACAATATGACGAGCCGATACTAAGGGAATTTCCCCCACAATCACTAAATCTCTATCGCCAACTGTCTGACTATAAATACTTAATTTTCCCTGCCGCCAAAATTGCTCATTAAAAATTAACCCTTTATTTTCAACGTTATATACAGTAAAAGTGAAAAGCCCATCGCTATATAGCTGGCTTTCTACAGGCTCATTAAAAGTAATATCAGACAAACGCTGTTGCCCTGCTGACACTACTTTAAAACCACTAGGTAACCAGTTAGGCTGCCACGTTAAATTATGGCTTTGTGGCTGTATTTTAGGCTGAATTAAAGTCGGTAAAATTAATGATTCAATCGGCTCAATAATATATAAAAGCTGTTCATTAACACTACTTTGAATAACTTTAAATTGTTCTAACACATTGCGATCTCTATCTAACAGATCGCTTCTTAATAATAAATGAGTTTCTTCGTCAATCCACAGAACATATTGATAACGAAACTCGTCTCGTGGCACAATACGTATTATTCTCGCTAATTTATCTGCCACACGAGTTCGCCCCGCATCAACAAAATAATACCCTTTGAGTTGATTAAAATCCGCATAAATTACACTAGGCAGATCATCAATAATTTTATTATTTGGTAAACTAAATGGCTGAAATTCGCCAAAATAGCTCACCATATTATTACGTAAAATAATCTCCTCACGAGTATTGTCTAATCGTAATAGCTGTGCATATTCTTTTCCTTGATAATTAGCATGTCGAAAACGCAATGATTGCACATTTTCTCCCTGCTGAACAATGTAAAGCTGCTCATAATTCAACTGGCGATGAGCATTTGTCATCGCATTCAGATAAGCTTGGGGCGACATAGGCTTATCTTCCGCCCATGCCATCTGACACATCAAAGAAAATAAACTCAATAAAATCGTCAGTAATGAAATCTTTTTCATAATTCTGCCAGAAAAATTAAGAGGTTTGGATTGTAACAAAAAACTATCTTAATTGCATAAAAAAGCCCGAATATTCGGGCCTTTGTAAAGAGAAACGATTATTTACCGTCCCAAGCTCGCAATGCGTCCGTACGGTTTTTCGCTTTTTGTTCGGCCGTACGTTTATAATCATAATTAAATAATGCAGCTTCCCAATCACCATAATTTGGATTTGGTAACATAATAAATGTTTTACCAAATTGCTGACGATTTTTTTCTACGAATGTACGGCGATCTGCATTTGGTTTTTTATAAGTTTCATCACCAAAATCGTTTAAATTATCACCAATATAGAGAACAATTTCATAGCCTAATTTTTCAATTTCAGCAAAACGTGGAGTTTTATTTGATTTGTCTTTTTTCAGATAAAGGGTTTGTTCATTAGCACCGTTAAAACCAAGTGTTTTCATATCATCTAATGTAGCAACTTTTTCACTGCTATCTTTACGATTAGATACATAGAACATCGTGCCTTTATGGCTATTTACATAGTTATTAAACTCAACGGCGCCAGGGATTGCACGAGTTTGGCGAGCATTGACCCAACGAGTCCAATCTGCACCGTCAAATCCTTTATTATTTTTGATTTGCCACGCTGCATAACCACTGTTATCCATCATCGTTTCATCAAGATCAACCACAACAGCTTTTTTCTTCCCTTTAGCTACTTTAGCATTATCAAACGCTACTTTGGCTGAATTAAAAGCTTGATAAGCAAGAGCTTGGTATTCACCAGACTCTTGCATCCAGTTTATACCCAGCATTGCGTGCTGTTGTAATTTTTCTTCACCATTTGATGTTTGCTGAGTTGCACAACCAGTTAAAGCAATAGTTGCCGCCACAGCAATGGCAGATAGTTTTAACGTCATTGATTTCATTTTGTTCTCCTCAGTTATCGTAAAGAAATGTCAATGCTTGGTCATTATAACGGAAAATAAATAGCCAGACGATAGCCAAATGCAACTTTTCCGTTGTTTATTTGTTATTCGCAAAATTTTGCACTAATTCGACCGCTTGCATTACCACCAACACGCATTGCAGAAACGGCTTAAGCCAAAGCCATAATCACGATTATAATCGTAACGCATTTGGCGAATTTCTTCTTGAGCTTTATAATTTTGCCAAGCTAATTTATAACAAGCTTGGAACATTGGGCTATTTACTTTTTCTACATATTGACGTTCAAATAGCGCTTGTTCTTTTTCGCTGCGAGATAACGGTGGATTAAACTGCTGATTCATTAATTCAGCCGTATTTGGATCACATTGTTTTGCTAATGATACTTGCAAAGCTTGCTCTGCTTTTACTCGTTTCGCTTCTCGTTCCATTTTTTGTTGTGGTGTAATTGCACAAGCAGTTAAATTCACAATAATTATGCTCAGTAATAAATGATGATATTTCATTAGTTTCTCCCGTATTTCTATTCAGATTCGTCCATAACAGATACAATAATTTTGTGCCATAATGTTTTGACAATCTCTCGCTCTGCAACAAATTCATCATCACTTACAATAAGTTCCTGATTTAATAAATTTAATTGATGAATTTTAGTGCGTAATTGTATGTAACACTGCTTTAAAAGCTCCCCATCGTCTTTACAAAGTAGGCAAGATTCCATTGCACTATCAAAAATACGAACATTATCTGACCACACCGCCATTTCAAGTTGTTGATGAGCATTATTTAATACCAAAAATTGAGCAATGAATTCAATATCGGTAATACCACCACAATCTTGTTTTAAATGGAAAGCACCTTTTTTTGTTTGACTTAAATGCTGGTACATCTTCTTACGCATTTGACAAATTTCATTTGCTAACTGACCGCTTGATCGTGGAGTTGTAAGCACTTCTCTGCGGATTTGTTCAAACTTTTCACATAATAAAGGCGTACCGTAAACCGCTCTTGCTCTGACTAACGCTTGCGACTCCCATGTCCACGCTTCATTATGTTGATACTGTTCATAGGCATTAAATGTACTGACTAATAAACCAGCTTCTCCAGAAGGGCGTAATCTCATATCTATCTCATATAATACCCCAGCGCTGGTATTCACATTGAAAATACTATTAATTTTCTGAGCTAATTTGAGATAGAACTGATGGCTTGAAATAGATTTTTTCCCGCCAAGTGTTACACTATTTTCGGGTGCATTGTGTAGAAAAACTAGATCAAGATCGGAATTATAGCCCAACTCAATTCCGCCAAGTTTACCATAACCAATGACCACAAAATCTTGTTCCCCCCACTCTAAGTGTTCTGGTGAACCAAAACGGTTAGAAAGCTGTTTCCAAGCGATATTGACCACTTCACCAATTACCGCTTCTGCAAGGGCAGTAAGATGATCGCTAATTTTCATTATTGGTAAGCTACCTAAAATATCGACTGCAGAAATTCTGAGTAATTGACTCTGCTTAAATTGGCGTAATGCATCTAATAACGCCTCTTCATCATTTTCTGGTACTCTCAATAAATATTCACGTAATACTGTTGAATATTGATCAAGCGCTGTAATCTCCGTTAAAGATTGGCTAAGTAATAATTCATCAAGCAGCATTGGATAACGTGCAATCTGCTCTGCAATCATTATGGATTGGCTACACAAGGTAAATAATTTAGGCAAAATCTGCTCTTTTTCAAACAGCAATTCTAAATAAGTCGTACGCGTGATAATTTTATCCATAATGTTTAAAATACGGGGTAAAAGCAGTAGATAATCTTGATGCTTAAAGAGTCTATCCACAATTATTGGCAGCAATTTCTGCAATACTGCTCGACCACGCACGCCAATTGGACGTTGTAACCACCCTTGAAATGTTGCTGAAAAATGGTTAAAAATGGTAGGAATATCCTGATTATCTATTGAATAATCAGCTAAGCACTTATTAAGCTCCACCAGAGATATTTGATGGTGTAAAATATCCGACCACATTGCTAATTGGATAGGCTGTTCATTCTCTTTATATTCAGTTTCATCGCCACCAATCAGTGCATTGAAAATACGGCTCACATTTTGACGATGTTTTTCAAAAAGGCTGGTAAATTGGCTCCATCGCTGACAGCCAAATGCAATACAAATACGCAAGCGGTCATTTTCATTCTCAATATTCGGTAACGTTTGGGTCTGCTGATCATCAATCGCTTGTAAAATATTTTCCGTATGGCGTAAAAATAGATAGGCATTACGTAATTGGCTAACGTCCGTTTGTGTCAATAAATTAAGTGAAACTAGCTGAGGTAGCACAGCTAATAGACTTCGTTGTTGTAGAATTTTATCTCGCCCACCTCGCATTAGCTGAAAGGCTTGTACAATAAATTCAATTTCTCGAATGCCTCCAGCCCCCAATTTAATATTATCTTCTAACCTTTGACGGCGAACTTCTCGGCTAATTTTTTGCTTCATTTCTCGCAAGGATTGAATAGCACTAAAATCTAAATATCGCCGATAAATGAAAGGACGTAATAATGATTTCAAATAGCGATGATTTGGATTTTGTTCATCTTCCCCTAGAATTTTCGCTTTGATCATCGCATAGCGTTCCCAATCTCTCCCCTGCTCTTGGTAATAATCTTCCATAGCAGAAAAACTTAAGACTAACGCACCGCTTTCACCAAAGGGACGTAACCTCATATCAATGCGATAAACCTGTCCATCAAGGGTAATTTCATCTAATACTCGGATCAAACGCTGTCCTAAACGAGTGAAAAACTTACTGTTTTCAATCGTTTTTCTTCCCCCTTGGGTTTCGCCTGCATCTGGATAGGTAAAAATCAGATCAATATCAGACGAAAAGTTAAGCTCCCGCCCCCCTAATTTTCCCATACCTAAAATAAGTAATTCTTGCACCTCACCTGACGAATTTACGGGCGTACCATATTCCCGACATAATTGGTGAAAAAGCCAATCTCGAGCCGTTAAAACAAGGGCTTCGGCTAAATCAGACAATCGTTCAAAAATCTGCTTAGGGGTCGCTAATCTATTTGATTGTAAAAAGCTCAATATCACCATTTCTGTATGGCGAAATTGCCGTAGCGTTTGCTGTAGTTGAACCTCTGTTTCAATCGGTAAATTTTTGTGATAAATCACCGCTTGTAACCGCTCTAAATAGAACTGACAATCCTCAATGTTAGGTAACTGAATAAGCCATTTTTGCAACAATTCAGGCTGTTTATATAACTGCTTTGCAACAAAATCCGACAAGGCTATTGCATTAACAAGTGGTGAAATACAACTATTTTTTGCAAACTCGGTGGGAATAGAATGAAAAGCAATCAGCTCATTCAATGTTTGTTTGGCGTGAGAAAGAAGAGATTGGCACATAATCAGGCCCTGAAAAATCACCACTACGGTCAACAACAATTAGCATAGACCGTAGTGACTTACATAAACTATGTTGCAAAATATTAAGTAATCTAACCGCTTAAAAGACTTTTTTAAACGGTTTAACAATCACCTCACCATAAACACCTGCTTCTACATAAGGATCTTCCGATGCCCACTGTTTTGCTTCTTCCAAAGAATTAAACTGAGCAATAACCGTTGAACCAGAAAAACCTGCTTGCCCCGGGTTTTCATCATCTACGGCAGGATTAGGCCCTGCGGTTAATAAACGTCCTTCGTTTTGTAATTGCGTCAAACGAGCTAAATGTTTTTCCCGCACGGAAAGACGCGTTTCAAGTGTATTGGCTATATCTTGCGCAAAAATTACATAATACATCAGTTACTCCTTTTTGAGTTAATCAATATTTTCAAGTTCTGATAGCACTTCAGCTAATTCAGGATTATTTTCACGAGGAATAGCCCGTGGTCTCCCATTTTTATCTATTGCCACAAAAGTGAATAGGGCTTCGGTGACACAATGACGCTCTTTTCCACCCTCAGCAACTTTTTTAATCCACACTTCAACTTTAACTTGTAATGATGTTCGCCCAACTTTAACAACTTTTCCATAACAGCATACAACATCACCCACAGAAACAGGCTGTAAAAAACTCATACTATCTACTGACACTGTAACGACTCGTCCGTGAGCGAGTTCTTTGGCTAAAATTGCACCACCCATATCCATTTGCGACATAATCCAACCACCAAAAATATCGCCATTTGCATTCGTATCTGAAGGCATTGCTAGGGTGCGTAAAATCAATGAACCTTTCGGATTACGGATTTGTTTATTTATCATTTGTACCCGCTTGCTGTTTCAAATGTGGATAGAGATAAATACCTGTTGCTACAACAGCAACTAAGCTCATTCCCGTTAATCCAAAAACTTTAAATGTTGTCCAAATATCGTCGGAGAAAAACTGGCTAATAACAATGTTAATTGCCATACATAATAAGAAAAAGACTGACCAACCAAGGTTTAATCTCTGCCAGATTATTTCGGGTAGCTGTAACTCTTTTCCCAGTAATATTTTAATCAATGGCTTATGAAAAATATACTGGCTAACTAATAACGCTCCTGCAAATAACGCA
This sequence comes from Vespertiliibacter pulmonis, assembly GCF_013377275.1. Lineage (NCBI taxonomy): Bacteria > Pseudomonadati > Pseudomonadota > Gammaproteobacteria > Pasteurellales > Pasteurellaceae > Vespertiliibacter > Vespertiliibacter pulmonis. Next base: position 1,513,536 of record NZ_CP016615.1, on the reverse strand, counting down.
TTGATTAGAGTAACCTTCCATTTTAGGAAATCTAAGTCATTAAAATACGCCGTTAATAAACCAAAGAAAACGACTGAACTACCGACAATCCATTGCGATTTTTCGATTTTTTTATATATTACTCGTAATAAAATCAACTGAACAAGGGTAGCTACAACTAAAACTAACGCACCTTGTTGCACACCATACATTTTATAAACAACAAAAAATAAAATGAGTGGAATAAATTCAAGTAATTGTTTCATTTAATCTCCTAAACTTGGGATAGGCTTCGTAAAGCCTGATAAAAACGAAAGCCAAATATAATTAAATATAAATTTATTGCACTCGTTAATAATGGCAAAATAATTGCAGTTAGCATTTCTGGCAAAATTTTTGATAATAAAATATTGATACCACCAGGAAATAGATAACTTAGCAGACAAAATAACATTAACCATCTCATTTTTCCACGCCCTAATTGCCATATAAATCGAAGGCTTTCACTTATATTCTTTTGCGGTTGTTCAATGATATAAACGAAAACAACTAAACAAAGACGGATAAAGATAAACATTGATCCAACAAATAATGGAAGAATAAGAAAGCTACCTGTACCAGATAATGCCCCTGCGACCCCTATTGACACTGGTAATATCATAATAATATTCAGCCAAAGCGCAGGAAAAAAATATTTAACCGTTTGCCCTAAATTAGTAAAAAAATGCGAATAATGCCCCGCAATAATCGTATTTATATTTAAAATCAATAAAACATTTATAAATATGGTAGCGATCGCCGCAATAATTGTTGGTAAAAACTGAGCAATAACAACTTGTTCCACAACGTCTTGGCTTACTAAATCTTGCGAAGGCTCGGGTACTTGATAAGCAAAAAACGTCATACTCCCCTGTAATAACAATAAGAGTAAAAAACCAAATAGGCTAAATTGCGTATGGTTACGCATAAAATTCCAACTATCTTGTAATAATTGTGGAAATCGAATTGGCATTAATAATCCTTTCAATCAAGAAAATAAAACAGCACAAAGTATAGCAAGTGTTATACTATTTCGCTATTGTAGATTTCTATCGCTTCGTTAGAATATTCACTCTCTTTATTTCAAAAAAATTATTATGTTTACAACATTTAAAGCAGGACAAATTTATCTTAATACGCTACCTAATCAGAAAAAATTAAACTTATTTTTGCCCGACTATCGTATCATTCAGCTTATTAAGCTAGCATCAAAAATAATGCCTGCTTTTGCTTGTTTTGCTCTTCTTTGGCAATATTCTTTTGCAGACTCAGAACAGGTAATTACTGCCAATGCAACATTAACCGCACTATTTGCATTAAGTATTCCTTTTCAAGGTTTATACTGGCTAGGGCGTCGGGCAAGCTCGCCGTTACCTCTTTCATTATTAGAATGGCATGAACATTTACGCCAACAATTACGTAATAAACAATATAAAATGGCAGAACAAGCGGCGCCTTCCTATCAAGATTTTGCAACGCTGTTAAAACTTGCGGAGAAAACACTAGGGCAACGTTATTTTGATGAATTATAACGCTAAAATATTCTTAATAAAAAAGCCTTCAATATATTATTAAAGGCCTTTTTAATTATTTACTGCGATCAATTAATTGATATTGAACGTTTCTGTATAAGGAATTATGCCTTTTTTCAACATTCTTGATACACCGCTATTATAGCTATTACCAAAGCGAAGCTCAAAATTAACCCCAAAACGGTTATCGTAATAAAAATCTTTTATGCTATCAGGCTTACCTGTTGGCGTGGCTACTAAACGGCGTGCTGTATAAAACGAAGCACTCCAACAACAGGTGTTATAAGTTAAACCTAATTGGGATTCTACGCCTTTTTTCAACGCAAGATCACGATAATGAGATGTCATAACAGATACATTATCTGTAACTTCCCAACCTAACACTGCGCCTACTTGTTTAATATCCTGTCCATAACGATTGGAGCTTAAATTTTGGTCAATGTAATTTCGACTTGCATAACGGTAATTAAGCTGTACAACTTTATTCTCACTAGGTTTGAACTGTAAAGATGTATTTGCCAATGCAGTTTTATTCAAACGAGTGTCATATTGATAAGCACCGTGCCAGTTCCATTTAGGGTGAAATTTCCAATTCGACTCTAAAGACCACGAGGATGAACGCCCTGCTTTACTATTTTGTGATTCATCAATTTTAGATGGGTTGAAATAATAAATTTGTCCTGCACTAAAATTGAATACTTCTTCTCCAGTGCTATCTTTAAAGAAGCGAGTTGTTCCGCCAAACGTCATTTGGTTTGCTGATGCAATTCGGTCTAAACCGCTATAACGTCGATCACTAAATAAAGAAAAATAGTCTTGTTGTAGTAATGCAGAATCGTAGCCAAGCCCTAAACTATTTTGGCGTTTTGAGCCAATGTCTCCTTGGTTTTTATAAGGTCGATATACATATTGCACTCGTGGTTCTAGCACCTGAGAAAAACCATTAAACAAATTATTAGTTGCTTGTAGCGTTGTTTTTAAATCAATTTTAACTTGTGGCAATACTCGGTTTACACTACGAGCAACCTGTTCTGAACCTTCTGCTTTTCCCGATTTCTGCCAATAATGGGTTGCATAGAGCTTCGTTTCAAATGCTAAACTACCATACCGATTTGCCAGAGGGAAATTAATGGCTGGCTCGGCATGTAAACGCCACGCTGTTGGCATTTCCTTACTATCATTTTCAAAATGGGAAAGCTGGGTGAATAATGAAAAATCGCCCTTTTCCACAATATCATTTTTATAGTAATGAAAATCAATTTGTGGGAACACACGGTAAGGCTTACTACCTGATTCATCAAAAGTTTGAAAACGTTTTGCAGAAACCGATAAATTATAGTGTGGCTGATAATATCCTAATTTAAAATTCTGAGTTGCATAACCATCGGTACTATTACCAAACGCTGAATCAAAATCACTGAAATAACGGCGATCACTTACTTTGGTATAATCTGCTGAAAATCGCCAATTATTTGCAAAATTGATTTTATGCTGCCAAAAAAATAAATGACGGCGTTTATTTTTTTCTGCCCACTGCGCTAGACGATCCTTTTGCATATATTCTGCAGCTACTCTTCCTTCTCCAAGCATCGTTAAATAACGAAATTCTGGCGAAAGCTGCCAGCCACGGCGAGTATAATAAGTCGGCGTAATTGTTGCATCTAAATTAGGGGCAATATTCCAATAAATAGGTTGCGAATAGAAATAACCATCACGGCTAGAGTGTCCTGCATTTGGAATAAGTAACCCACTACGACGACGATCACCAATAGGAAATTGTAAATAAGGAGAATAAAAAATCGGCACACCTAGCACCTTAAAGCGGGCATGCCATAACTCAGCATACTCTTCTTTAACGTGTTGAACCATTTCTTTCGCTTCAATCAACCAAGATTTATCTCCTGATAAACAGGAAGTAAAACTGGCATTTTTCAATACACGTTGATCACTACGAACCGACACATTTTCTGCCACTCCTCGCCCTTGCCGTCCTACAAATTGATAATCAGCATTTCCTAAATCTGCATCTTTATTTAATAAATTAAACGACGCATCTCGTCCAGTCGCATTGATAAGATTGTCCCGATAATCAAAAGCGCCACGTAAATAAGCATTACGAGCTTTATCCCCATCTTGCTCAATACGAACTTCATCTGCAACTACCGAACGGTTACCCTGCCGAACGCTTACATTCCCCGTATACGTTGCATCTTTCGGTTGGTTAATTAATACACTGTCTGATTCAATATAAACGGGCAGTTGAGTTTGGTCACCCTGAACAAGTTCGTCTTGAAATTGTGGAACGCCGAGCAGACATTGAGATTTTAAGTCTGCCATTGCATTGTTACTATAACAAGCAACAAAAATGGCAAAGGAAAGTAAGCTATACTGAGGTTGTTTCATACGCTGTCCTATTTCTACCTTGGGGATGCAAGCGGTAGGATTTTAAGATAAGTTTGCTATTTATATTGTGTTTATCATACCAAAAAGTACCACTAGCTGAAAGCATTCCATACATTAAACAAAAGGTCTAATACATTAGATGTATCAGACCTCTGCAAAAATAATGAATATCTCACCGCTTGTTACTTAAATAATACGAGAGAATTGCTGACGTTTAGCCTGCTGTCTTGAATATACGTCAAAACACATACAAATATTACGGATTAATAACCGCCCACGAGGCGATACTGTAATTCGACCTTCTTCAATTTCGGCTAAACCGTCTTGAACTAATGGAGCAAGTAATGCTAAATCTTCCGCAAAATAAGTTTTAAAGTCGATCTGATATTGCTGTTCCAAAGAAGAAAAATCGACTTTAAAATTACAGATCAATGCTTTAATCACATCACGGCGTAAGCAGTCATCTTTCGTCATCATTAAGCCTTTCTGTAAAGCAATGCCACGCATTTCAACTTCTGTATAATACTGTTTCAACTCTTTATGATTTTGAGCGTAACTATCACCTAATAAACTAATCGCAGAAACGCCCATTCCCAATAAATCCGCATCTTCTTGGGTTGTATAGCCCTGAAAATTACGGTGTAAAATACCCTGTTCTTGAGCAACTGCTAATTCATCATCAGGTTTTGCAAAATGATCCATGCCAATAAATTGGTAGCCTGCTTTACCTAATGTTTCAATCGTTTTTTGCAAGATTTCTAATTTTACTTCAGGTGCTGGCAGCATCTCATCTTTAATTTTGATTTGTGCCGCAAAACGGCTTGGTAAATGTGCGTAGTTAAATACGCTCATTCGATCTGGATTTAGCTCAATCACTTTCTCTAAAGTATAGATAAAACTTTCTACCGACTGCTTAGGTAAACCATAAATCAAATCAATATTGATAGATTTAAAACCAAGTACTTTTGCCCGTTTAACTAAAGCAAAAATGAATTCTTCATTTTGTTCACGATTAACTAATTTTTGTACCTCTTTATTAAAATCTTGTATTCCCATACTTAAACGGTTAAAACCGATTTTATATAGGTGATCTAACATTGATAACTCAATTTCACGGGGGTCCATTTCAATGCTAATTTCTGCTTTTTCACTTACATTAAAATGAGTATGAAGCATTTTCATTAAACGAGCAGATTGCTCTTCATCTAAATACGTCGGTGTACCGCCGCCCCAGTGGATTTGGGTAACTGTACGATTTTTAAATAATGATGAACGATAGATAATTTCTTTTTCTAAGTAATCTAAATAAATATCAACCTTATGTTGATGCCGTGTAATAATCTTATTACAAGCACAGAAATAACATAATTTATGACAAAACGGAATATGAATATAGAGAGATAAAGGCTTATCTGGATAACGTTTAGCTGCAATTTGAAAATCGTCATCATTGTATGCTTCATTAAATTCCAATGCTGTTGGGTAAGACGTGTAGCGTGGCCCTGATTGGTTATATTTTTGGATCAAATCAAGATCCCAAATAATTTCTGACATGAATAACCTACTTCAACTCTTGTTTAAATTGTTTAATTTCTACTAATAATTGGCTTAATTCACCTTTAATCTCAGTGCCTAATTCTGCCTCTTTTGCTTCACGATCTAAATCTAATCTCATTCGCTCATTGCGTTTCAACATCTTACGATCCTCTAAAATAGGCATATCTTGTACCACTTGATATAGTATCCACATTGCAGAGAAGTTAGCTAATTTTTTTCCTAACACATCAAGCAGTGGTTTTAATCGTAAAACACCTTCAGACAAATTACATTGCTCAACCAACATTGCGTTGGCAATAATTTCAATACTTTCAATTACTCGTAAAAAACGTTTGTTCTTTGTCTGTACTATCTGCTTTTTCTGTTCCTGTAATTTCCAAAAAAGAGAGAATGCATAGCCTGCCAAAGACAATAAAATTAATAATGCTAAAATAATCCAAAAAAATCGCCACATTCTCTTATCCTTCTATCCTATATTTTCAACTACTCTTATTTTTGGTATTTAACGTATTTAGCGAAATTTATTGATATCTACGGTTTCAAATTGACGAAGTAGTGTATCATCATTGTTCTCTTCATCTTCAATACCCAATTCAGTCATCAATTCCTGCACTCGATCTAGGCATTCATCAACAAAACGTTGATCTTCTGCTGAAATTTTTCTACCTGCTTCTAATTCATCTAATAACTGGTTTAAACACTCATTATTTTCTAACTGTTCTAACTCAGCTTCGGGTGCTAAACGCGGTTTAACATCTTCTACAGGCACAACAGGTTTAATCAATTTACCTTTTTCAGGTTGATTTACAAACTCAACCATTAATGGCACTTTTTTACGGCTACCAATGCGAGTATCTTTAACCTCTTTTACTGTCGTTTTCTTCTGTTCAACACCATCATTTGCACGAGAACCTGAAGGCAAGCCTCGATGTTTACGCTTTTTCTTCTCTTCACGAGCTTGCAGATCTAATTCATAACGTGTTGGTTTACGGTTTTTTGAAGGACGTGCTTTAGGCTGTTCAAAAGGTTTATCTACCTTTCTCATCGGCATTATATCGGTAACTCTGCGTGTTTTTTTGCTACGACTCATAGTCTTCTTATTAAATAAATTAAGTAAATATAAATTGGTTTGGAATTGTATCACTAATGATCAGTAATGAAAAATGAAGAATACGAATTGCTCCAAGCAATCAATTCTTGCTAAAAAATGCAAAAATGATGTTAGTTAATGGATTAAAAAGATAAGAAAATACGCTTTTGTTACATTATTAGCAATATTTGTACAATTTATATATTCATCATTATGAACTACGCCAAATAAGCGTTGCCATTCTTCCTGTTTGGTGCTCTTTACGGTAAGAGAAAAACGCCGTTACATTACTATAAGTACAATAATCGCCACCAAAAATAGCTTGAACACCTAATTTATTTAAACGTTGGCGAGCAATTTGGTAAAGATTACCGAGAAACTTACCGCTTGTCGTAGAATCAAGAACAAATGCCTCTCTAGCTTGTTCATCAACTCGTGCAAAAGCATCTACTACATCTTGTCCAACTTGAAATGCCGTTGGTCCAATAGCAGGCCCTAACCAAACGCTAATTTCATCAGGTTGGCAAGTAAATTCAGCAATAGTTGTCTCTAATACGCCATTACATAATCCCCGCCAACCAGCGTGGGCAGCTGCAATTTCCATTCCATCACGGCTACAAAAAATCACAGGTAAACAATCTGCTGTCATCACTAAACAGACTTGATTAGGTTGATTTGTGTAAATTGCATCAGCATTTAAATCTTCAGTATCTTTCAAGGGTAATCGCAACACTCTCGTGGTATGTGTTTGGTTCAAAAATATAGGGAATTGAGGCAAGCGGTAAGTTTCCACTAATAATTGGCGATTTTTCTCTACCGCTTGTGGATCATCACCAACGTGATCGCCTAAATTAAACGAAGCAAAAGGTGCTAAACTCACTCCACCTAAGCGGGTTGTGGTCAAAGCGTGTATATGGTTCGGCACTACCCACGTTGGTTGGATAATTTTCATTCTATCTATTCCCTATATTTTGTTATTTTAGCCTTTTCTTACAGCAATCGCTTCTATTTCAACCCCAACATCTTTTGGAAGACGAGCAACTTCAACACAAGATCGAGCAGGAAAAGATGGGTGAGCATTTTCACGGAAAAAAAGCTCATATTCTGCATTTACTCGTGCAAAATCTGCTAAATCTTTTACAAATACCGTTGTTTTAACAATATCTGCTACAGTTAAACCTGCTTGCTCAACAATCGCTTTAATATTTTCAAGGGATTGGCGTGTTTGTGCCACAATATCTGCTGATATTTCACCTGTTTGCGGATTAACTGGAATTTGCCCAGATGTTAGCACTAAATTACCTAGATCAACCGCTTGTACATAAGGCCCAATAGCCTGCGGTGCTTTTTCAGTATGAATTACCATTGTCATCATTTTTTCCTTCTATGAATAAGATTGTCTTTCCAGTGTGAAAGGTTTTTCTACATTTGTAAATAGCTTATAATAGCAAAAATTTGATGAAATCTGACCGCTTGCAAGGAATTTTATGAGTATTACTGTAACCGAAATTGTGCTACACCTTTTACAACAAACCAACGATGAGCCACCTAAGCTCAATACTATTTTGCGTGAACAACTGCTAAATATTACCCCTGAAGTAGAACAAATGATGTTACAGCTTCACCAAGCCTATCAAAATAAAACGAAAGCCTACGGCGTGTTTAAATCAGAATCTATATTTGCCCAACAGCTTAACCGCTTACTAGAACAAGAAACTGATTTTCTCCCCTTCAGTCATAGTTCTGCGAAAATGCTAGCCGCAGAGCTTGCTAAATATAGCTTTGCAAGTGGTGGCACATTTATTCTCTGCCGTTATACTTTTTTAGCCACTGAATATTTATTTATTGCTTTAATTGATAGCCGTAGCTCAATGTTAGTTGATAAAGAACTCGAAGTAAGGCGTACTGAATATCTCGATATTAGTCAATATGATATTGCTTGTCGGATCAATTTAACAGAATTGAAGTTAAATGCACAATCTAACCGCTACCTTACTTTTATCAAAGGTAGAATCGGCAGAAGAGTTGCCGATTTCTTTATGGACTTTCTCTCGGCTGAAGAAGGACTTAACCCACAATTACAAAATCAAACACTACTTCAAGCGGTCAGTGATTACTGCGAGCAAGGAGAACTAAATGCTAATCAAACTCAAGCCGTGAAAAAACAAGTATTTGACTACTGTAAAGAACAGATTAACAACGGAGAAGAAATTGCTTTAAACGAGCTTTCTGCGACACTCCCAACATTAAATGAACAAGATTTTATTCATTTTGCCGAAAACCAAGATTATGGATTAGCAGACAATATTCCACCTGTTCGCAATACATTGAAAACATTGACAAAATATTCAGGTTCAGGAAAAGGGGTTACTCTCAGTTTTGATGCAGAATTATTAGGCGAAAGAATTATTTGGGACGAACTTTCTGACAGTTTAACTATCAAAGGATTGCCTGCAAATTTACGGGATCAATTACAACGTAATAAATAATAGTATTTTGAAGGTAGTTTAGGTATGATTTGCCTTAATTTTTGATAAGTTTGATAAAAAGGTTATGACTATGAAAATGAAATCGCTTCTTGCCGTATTACTACTTACTCTAGGGGTAACGGCTTGCTCAACCGTGAAAAAAGTGGTGTATCGGATTGATGTTCCACAAGGTAATTACCTTGAACAAGACAAGATCAATCAACTTCAAGTAGGAATGAACAAAGAACAAGTGCAATATTTACTTGGTACACCTGTATTACAAAATACGTTTTCACCAAACCGTTGGAATTATGTATTTATCAAAAGAGAAGGTCATAGCGACCCTATTCAGCGTACATTGTTAGTGTATTTTAATCAAAAAGGGCTGGTATCAGAAATTAAGTTAGATCAACCACTTGATAATGTTCAATAATATTCTCCCATAAAAATAAAGGGGATAATTTCCCCTCTATTTTTTCTTATTAACAAACATTTTCTCAATCTAACCGCTTGCTAATTCCAAAGATCGTTCGCTTGTTTCAGTAAATTTTGGCTTTCATCTAAAAATTGTTCTGAATAATCTCCAAACCAGCGGTGTACTTGCTCAAAAATAGCAATAAAGCCTTGTTTATCTTGCTGTTTAAATAATTCTATTCCTTGAGAAAAGGTATGGTATAACGATTCAATAACCGCTAAATTTTCAGGTTTATCTGCAATTATATCCGCATATAGTGATCCATTCTGTGCAAAGAGACGACCAATCATCGCTAATTCTAAGCGATAAATAGGTGAAGAAAGAGCAAGTAATTGTGATAATTCAACCGATTGTTGTGATAAATGCAGTCCAGCGACAAAAGTAGAAAAATGCCGTACGGCTTGGATATAAGTCATTAAATGATCGTGCGAATCTGCCTCAATAGGATAAATTTTCCCTCCCCATAGCTGAATTTGATCAAGCAACCATTGGTACTGCTCAGCTTCCCTTCCATGACAACAAGCGGTAACCTGCTTAGCAAAACTTGTAATATCAGGTCCAAACATTGGATGTAATCCAACAACAGGTCCTTGATGAACGGCAAGCATTGTAGTAAGCGGTTGCACTTTAACAGAGGTCAGATCCGCCAAAATCATCTCTTTGGTGAGGTAAGGTTGTAATTGCCTTAGAACTGACACAGTATGAGCTATTGGAACAGATACTAACACTAAATTTGCCCCAGAAAGAATTACATCAGCACGATCCCAATCATTTTGGTCTAATATATCTACCGAATAGCCTGAAAGCCTAAAATAATGAGCAAAAAGCCCACCTAATTTGCCATTACCACCAACAACCACTATTTTCTCAACGGTAGGGTTAGTTGCAGTAAAGCCATATTTATTTTCATTAACGTACGACTCCCGCATTATTCGGCGTAAAATACTTTCGATTAAATCAGCAGAAATACCCTGTTTTTCAGCTTCTTTCCGCCTAGCTGCAATCATTGTCGCTTCTCGTTTTTGATCATAAATTGGCAACCCTTGCTCGTGTTTAATTTTTCCTATTTCAGTAACAAGAATAAAGCGTTCTGCAAGAAGCTGAATTAACTTTTGATCAACAAGATCAATTTGATCTCTTACTGATGATAATGTCTTTTTATCTTCCATATCTCTATCACTAAATATGCTCAAAGCTCATTCTTAACGAGGTTGCCCAATGGGTTAATAATGTTTCTGTTGCTTGCCAATCTATGCAAGCATCGGTAATAGAAACCCCATAAAGCATTTCAGAAAAAGGCTGATTAGAAGATTGATTTCCTGCGAATAAATGGCTTTCAATCATCACCCCAATAATTGATTGATTACCCGATAATATTTGCTGTAAAACATTCTCTGCCACAACAGCTTGACGCTTATAATCTTTATTAGAGTTGCCATGACTACAATCAATCATAATTGCTTTAGGTAAGTTAGCATCGTGTAGTGCCTGCTCACATTCTTTGACATATATTGCTTCAAAATTAGGCACTTTTCCACCTCGCAAAATAACATGTCCATCACAATTTCCTTTCGTTGTAAGCACAGTAACTTGACCTTGCTGATTAATCCCCATAAAACTATGCCCCTGTGCAGCAGACTCCATCGCATTAATAGCCACAGCCAAATTACCATCTGTACCATTTTTAAATCCTACTGCCATTGATAAGCCCGATGCCATTTCTCTATGTGTTTGAGATTCCGTTGTCCTCGCACCAATAGCTGACCAACTAAATAAATCAGCTAAATATTGTGGGCTAATCGGGTCAAGGGCTTCTGTTGCCAGTGGCAAACCTAACTCTGCTAATTCTAATAATAATTTACGTGCAATTCTTAATCCCTTTTCTACTTCAAATGTTCCATTAATATTTGGGTCATTGATTAACCCTTTCCAACCCACCGTCGTACGAGGTTTTTCAAAATACACTCTCATCACAATATACAGCTTATCTGATACTTTATCTGCAAGTGCTTTTAATTTTTTAGCGTATTCAACCGCTGAAACTGGATCATGAATTGAACATGGACCTATTACAATAAGTTTACGAGGATCTCGTTTATGAATAATATCTGAAATAACTGATCTTGACTGTTCAATTTGGTTTCGCAAACTTTCTGGCAACGGTAATTCACATTTTAAAGCCCGTGGAGTTAATAACACATATTCATTACTAATATTTACATTATGTAAGCTATCCTGATTAATTACTCTGTTCATTTTTATTTCCTTTTATGTAAAAAAAATATTACACTTTTCAATTTACAGAGTAATAGCTAAAATTTCAAGAATTTTTTGTTCTACTTGTTCAACCGTAATTTTATTCATTAAGTTTTCCCCCTTTGCCCTTGTTGCCCAAGGTAAATCTTGCCAAGATTTGCCATATTGTTCCCATATAACTTCATCATAAACTGAAATAATATTACCTAAATCGTTGTAAGGGCCTGTTCGGCGATGGTTATGAATTGCATATAACCCAATGACTGGCGTATTTTGTGTGGTTGCAATATGAGCAGGACCAGAATCCGATGAAATTACTAAATCGACTTGTTTAATCAATCCTGCTAGCTGTGTTAATGTTGTTTTCCCTGCAACATTACTGCAATTCGATGCAAGATTTTGAATTTTATTCGCTGTTTCTATCTCATAGCCTGAAGGTGAGCCACAAATAATCACATTCAAATCATACGATGTAGCAAATCGAATAATTTCCGCATAATTTTCAGGAGGCCAATCTTTTGATTGTTTACTTGAACAAGGTGCAATTAACAGATTTTTTCTTGTCTTATCAATAAATTGGGCAGAATAAGCTAGATCATCTTCACTTATTGGCAAATTCCATTGGGGAATAAGATCTTGTACGCCAATTGCTTTAGCAAACATCATTTGCCCATCTAAAACGTGGGGAGAAGTCGCTTGTTCCACTTTTTCATTAGTAAAAAGCCATTGGCCTTCTCTAGCTCGCTCTCGGTTAAAACCTATTTTTCGTTTTGCTTTAATACCAAGAGAAATAAATGAAGCTCTAAATGCTGTTTGTAAATTAAGTAATACATCAAACTGCTTAGTCTGTAATTTTCCCCAAAGTGTAACGATACCTTTCCAGCCTGATTTCTTATCATATGGAATTAGCTTCACATCTGGAATATTTGCCAATAAATTGGCTTCTAATTTACCAATAATCCAGGTGATTTCTGCTTTAGGGTATTGACGCTGAATTGCTTGTACCACGGCAAGAGTATGACAAACATCTCCCACAGCGGATAATCGTAATACACAAATAGAATGGAGTTCTGCCATTAAAATTATCCTTTTTACTTAGAGAAAAAGATACTATAAACATTTTGCAGGTTTAGGCAAACCAGCAATTTTAGTTGCTTGTTTTGCTGGCCCATCAGGAAATAGCCGTTGTAAATAACGACTATTTCCTTTTTCTTCACCAAACTTTTGAGCTAATGATTTAACTAACATTCGGATTGCTGGGGAAGTTTTATACTCTTGGTAAAATGTTCTCACAAAATGAATAATTTCCCAATGCTCTTGGCTTAATTCAATACCATCATTTTCAGCAATCGCTATCGCCAACGGTTCAGACCAATCACTGATATTCTTTAAATATCCCTCTTTATCAGTCGGGATTTGCTGTTTATTAAATTGAATAAAATTAGTTGTCATAAATAAAAAATGCCACATTACTGTGGCATTCTCTCGCTAATTAAAATTAATCATCACTACCTAATACGCCAAAAATATTCAGGAAACTCACAAATAAATTATACAATGAGACATAGAGATCAACTGTTGCACGAATATAATTTGTTTCGCCACCATGAATAATATTGCTTGTTGCAAGTAGAATTGCACCACTTGAAAAAACAATAAACAAGGCACTAATTGCTAAATTCAGAGCAGGGATAGTAAAAAATAAATTTGCAATTATCCCTACTAACAATACGACAAACAATGCCATCATCATTCCTGAAAGGAATGACATATCTCTTTTTGTTGTTAATACATACATTGAACAAGCAAGAAAAACGGCTGCAGTTGATCCTAATGAAAGAGCGACAACATCACCAAGCCCGTGGCTAATGTAAGCATTTAAAATTGGTCCTAAGCTGTAACCAAGAAAACCAGTCAAAGCAAAAACACTAGCAATCCCTGCTGCACTATTTGCAGTTGCATTAGTTAAAAAAAGTAAGCCATAGAATCCAACTAACATTCCCCACCACGGCAAACGAGGTAAATTTAAGCTCATTGACATGATCGCAATAACCGCTGAAAAAGCTAAGGTTAAAGATAATAAAAAATAAGTATTACGTAGAACTTTATGAGTGCTGAGTAATGATTCACGACCAGCTGACGCAACTAAACGTTCTTGCATAAAAACTCCTATTAAATATTGATATTAGACAAAGATATGGGATCAAATTATCAGAAATCAAGGGAAAGTCAATCAACTCCCAAGTAAATAGTCTATTTCAATCACTTAAACTGATAAACTATTGCAATAGTACAAATATTTAGGTAATAATAAGTTAAAAATTACATAGGAGAATATAAAATGAAAAAATCACCGTCAATATTTGGGGGGGCTTGCATCATAGCAAGCGTCTGTGTTGGTGCTGGAATGCTTGGTTTACCTAGCTCTGGTGCAGGAGCTTGGACAATTTGGTCAGTTTTAATACTAAGTATAACAATGATCGTAATGACACTTTCAGGATGGTTATTACTTGAGGCTTATAAACACTATGATCTACGGGCATCTTTTAGTAGTGTTACTGAAAATTTATTAGGTAAAAAACTATCCATACTCAATAATCTTGCTGTCTATTTTGTTGGTGGTATTCTACTTTATGCCTATACAACAGCTTCAGGAACTATTTTAGGCGATTTATTCCGTCCATTGGTTGATTTGAATATACAAACCTGGTCGATCATTTTTGTATTTATATTTTCTTTTTTTGTATGGCATTCAACCCGATTTGTTGATCGTATTTCGATTTTACTTATTTTCTTTATGGCAATTACTTTTGTGCTTAGCATTTTTGGGCTGACACTTAATATCGATCTTACCGTTTTATTTGATACCCAAACAAGTCATTCTCATTATGCTATTTACACAATGGGGTTACTACCCATTGCTTTAACCTCTTTTGGGTATCATCATTCGGTTTCTACAATGCGTGCTTACTATGGCAATGCACATAAAGCGAAATGGGCAATTTTAGGTGGAACAGGTATTGCTCTTTTACTTTATCTATTATGGATTATTGCGATTTTTGGTAATTTACCTCGAGATCAATTTTCTCCAATTATTGCTCAAGACGGCAATCTTGACGTACTATTAAATGCGTTAGGTAATGCAGTTGAATCAAATACCATTAAACAGACGATCAATGCGTTCTCAATTGCTGCTATTTTATCCTCATTTATTGGCGTTGGATTAGGTGTTTTTGACTTCTTAGCTGATTTTTTCAAATTTGATAATAGCAAAAACGGACGAACAAAATCGTGGGCAGTCACATTTTTACCTCCACTTATTCTTTCGGTAAGTTTTCCTCTTGGTTTTTTAAATGCCATTGGCTACGCAGGGGCAGTTGCAACGATTTGGACTTGTATCATACCTGCTATGCTAGCTTATAAATCTCGTAAACTGCCAAATGGTAATAAGGGCTTTATCGTAAAAGGAGGAAATTTTACACTAGGGATATTAATCGTATTTGGTATTGCGACCGCAGCTTTCCATCTTTTATCAATGGCAAATTTATTGCCCGTTTTTAAGTGATAGCTTTAACATTTATAATGACAAGCGGTGAGATTTAAGAAATTTTTTGCAAAATAAATGATAAACTCACCGCTTGTATACCTATAATAAAAAAGGCTTATTCTCAAATAAGCCTTTTATTTTTAACCTTTTAAATTATTGCCCGTAATAAGCATTTTTACCATGTTTACGCAAATAATGTTTATCCAATAATTCTTGCTGCATTGATTGAACATTTGGGCGGATCAATTTACTACAAAAATTCATATAAGCGACCTCTTCAAGCACAACGGAGTTATGTACTGCATTATGTCCATCTTTACCCCAAGTAAATGGGCCGTGAGAATGAACTAACACACCTGGTACCATTTCAGGGTTAATATTTCGCTCACGGAATGTCTCTACAATCACTTTACCTGTTTCTAGCTCATATTCACCTGCGATTTCTTCAGGGCTCATTTTCCGAGTACAAGGCACTGTGCCGTAGAAATAGTCGCCGTGTGTTGTACCTAAAGCAAGAATATCTTCCCCAGCTTGAGCCCAACCCACTGCATGGCGGGAATGCGTATGTACGACCCCACCAATTTCTGGGAACTGGCGGTAAAGTTCTAAATGTGTTGGTGTATCAGAAGACGGTTTTTTATCGCCCCAAACACGGTTACCATCAAGATCAACAATCACAATATCATCAACGGTCATCACATCATATTCTACCCCAGATGGTTTAATTGCCACCAATCCTGTTGCTCGATCAATCTCACTCACATTTCCCCAAGTAAAAGTAACCAAACCGTATTTAGGTAATTCTAAATTTGCCTTGAGTACACGTTCTCTTAATTCAACTAACATTGAAAGCCCCCTTCTTGCATTTTTTGCTCAATCCAACGGCGTGCGTTAATAATCTCACGAATCGGTTCTTCTGACTTTTCAGTCCACATTTCAATTAAAAACGCACCACGGTAATTTAATTCTGCTAATGTTTTAAAACAGGCAACAAAATCAACACAACCATCACCAAATGGGACATCTCGAAATTGTCCTTTACAAGTTTCTGTAACTTTATAAGTATCTTTTAAATGAATGGCTGAAATTTTATCAATGCCGAGTTTCAACTCTTCAGCAACATTATCATTCCATGCAGATAAATTACCTAAATCAGGATAAACTGTAAACCACGGCGATCTAATGATTTCGTCCCATTTCTTCCAGCGAGAAATTGAGCTCATAAATTTAGTATCCATAATCTCAACGGCAATCGTAACTTGATTGCTAGCAGCCAACTCGACAGCCCATTCTAAACCTTGTTGAAAACGAGCAATTGTCTCTTCATCTTGCTCCTCATAATAGACATCATAGCCTGCAAGCTGAATTGTACGAATACCGAGATCAACCGCTAGTTGGATTGCTTTTTCCATAATTTCGTAGGCTTTTTGACGAGTTGCTTCATCACGGCTTCCAAAAGGAAAACGGCGGTGTCCTGATAAGCACATTGATGGGATAGTAATACCGGTGTTTACAATCGCTTTTACCAATTTTAGTCGCTCTTTTTTACTCCAATCCAAACGAGCCAAACGTTCATCTGTTTCATCAATAGACATTTCTACAAAATCAAACCCGCATACTTTGGCGATAGAGAGGCGATCTTGCCAGCTAATATTTTTTGGTAACGCTTTTTCGTAAATACCTAATTTATGTTTTCTCACGATAAAACACTCCTCTGTGTTTAAGCTAAAATAATGTTTAATCCTTCAGATCTTAATTGCTCAATGATATTTGGTTCGGCTTCTTTACCTGTAATGAGCAAATCAATATTATGTAACGATTCAAACAACATTCCTGCTTGTTGCCCAAGCTTAGAACTATCGAGCAAAACAACTAATTTACTTACTTTAGATCGCATTCTCTGCTCTGAATTCGCAATCAGCATATCCGTTTTATATAAACCTGCTGTTGTCAGCCCTTTCCCACTCGTAAACATAATATTTGCGGCATACATTGAGTCATTATGGCTACTCATTGACAGCGTTATTGCTTGGTTTTTACTGTATTGCCCACCAATAATAACTACATCATTATGATCCTGCTCGATCAGATAGTTAGCAAGCGGTAGGAAATGCGTAATAATTTGCACATCTCGCCCACATAAACTACTCCCCAGCATTTTCATCGTTGATCCGCACGTCAAAATTACACTTTCTCCGTCCTTACATAATTTGGCCGCAGTATCAGCAATCCGTTGCTTTTCATCTATATTATTAATCTTCATCAATGGTAGGATTGCAACTCTATGAAGAGAGATAGCCTCAGCACCATTACGCACTTTATGTAATTTGCCTTGTTCGCTCAATTTAGTAATATCACGTCTTGCAGTAGCAGGTGAAATGTCCAACAAGCCGATTATTTCTTGAATAGAAAGCCGTTTTTTTTCTTCAAGTGCCGTTAATAATTGTAGGTGGCGATAATTTTCGTTCATTATTTATAAATTAAATGGTTGTGTAATTAATATGGGGAAATGATGTTATGAAATATAATGAACAAATAGAAGCTACACAAATGTGTAGCTTCACTTCAACCTTTAGTTATAGCATTGATTTAAACTGAATATTCGGTTCTTGTTCAAAACAGTCATCAAAGCCACGAGGGTGATGATATTCAATCAAATCTTTATCTCGTGGGTACACGTATTTCCCGCCAACTTCCCAAATAAATGGATGGAATTTATATTGTAAACGGTCTTTACGCATACGCCAAAGCTGAATAATTTCATCCGTACTTGCCATAAAGTTGGTCCAAATATCATGATGAACAGGGATAATTACTTTACAGCGTAAACACTCTGCCATACGAAGTAAATCAATAGATGTCATTTTATCTGCAATGCCGACTGGATTTTCGCCATAGTTATTCAATGCTACATCAATATCAAATTGCTTACCGTGTTTTGCGAATTGAATTGAATAATGAGAATCTGCACCGTGATAAATATTACCGCCTGGTGTTTTAAATACATAATTTACCGCTTTACGTCCCATTTCCTCATCAGATGGACAAAGCCCTGCTAATTCACCATCTTGATTTTCTGCACCTTCCACAGGCAAAGTTACTAAACAAGTACGGTCAAAAGAATCTAAAGCGTGAATTTCTACATCTTTAAGTTTTACTACATCACCTGGTTTAACAACAATGATACGCTCTTCTGGCACACCCCATTTTTTCCAAAGCTCTGCACAATGCCAAGGTCCAACAAATTTAACGTGATCTAATTTAGGATTATTCATTACTGCAGCTGCCACATTCACATCAATATGATCACTGTGATAGTGAGACGCTAAAATGAAATCCACTTCGTTAATCGCAAATGGATCTAACACCATTGGTTGGGCTCTCAAATTAGGCTGTAATTTACGCACGCCTGCCATATTTGCCATTTGATGCCCACGCACCATATCTTTTACTTTCTTAGTCGATTTACCTCGACCACACCATAAATCCATACAAATATTGGCACCAGCTGGGGTTTTAATCCATACACCCACACAGCCTAACCACCACATAGCAAAGTTGCCTTCTGGCACCACTTCACTTTCAATTTCTTCGTTTAGCCAAGTTCCCCACTCTGGGAAGGTAGAAAGAATCCAACTTTCACGGGTAATTTCACTGATTTTGCTCATTACTGACTCCTAAAGATTAAAGTAGAACTATATAATCAAAAGTAATCATATATAATCAAAAGTAATAACACAATAATTAACTAACAAAAATGTGATGTAGTTCGCATTCTGTTAAATAATATCTAATTAAAATCATTACCATACGCAAATAATTTAATATTCTTACTTAGTTTATGATAATTCGCCTATTGTGTAATTTATAGGATTATAGGGAATCCACTTCTCTTATCATAAAAATAAAAAAGAAATTTACTAACTTTTAAAAAATTTTGTGAAGTTGCTCACAAACAATCAAATTCAATCTTTTATAATCTTTTATTGCTGATATGATAGCCATCATAGGTTCATTTTGATGAAACTATGACTAATTTCTTCTTTTGGAATTTCTTTTTATCACATAATTTAGAGGTACTCCTATGGAAACGCTCTACAACCTATTTTTAGGTTTTAATGATCAGGTACTTTCAAAAGCACCTTTCTTACTTGGTATAGTCGCTTGTCTCGGCTATATTCTATTAAAAAAAGATACTACGACGGTAATTAAAGGCACCATTAAGACTATTGTGGGCTTTATGATTGTGCAGGCAGGTGCTGGATTTTTAGTATCAAACTTCAAACCTGTGATTGCAGGTCTGTCGAAATATCATGATTTGACAGGTGCAGTTATAGACCCTTATACAAGTATGCAGGCAACTATTCAAACAATGGCAGATAACTATGCTTGGGTAGGTTATGCGGTTATTCTTGCTCTCTTTTTAAATATTTTATTAGTTATCTTTAGACGCATTACAGGTATTCGTACCATTATGCTTACTGGGCATATTATGTTCCAACAAGCAGGCTTAGTTGCAGTGTTCTATATGATCATCGGTGCTTCAATGTGGGAAACGGTTATCTATACAGCAGTATTAATGGCACTCTATTGGGGTATATCATCTAATATTATGTATAAACCTACTCAAGCAGTCACGGGGGGTGCAGGGTTCTCAATTGGGCACCAACAACAAATTGCCTCTTGGGTCGCCGTTAAACTTGCACCTAAACTTGGGGACAAAAATGATAGTGTAGATAATATGAAATTACCAAAATGGTTACAGATTTTCCACGATAGTATATCTGCAACCGCATTAGTCATGACGATTTTCTTTGGTATTATTCTGCTTTCATTTGGTTTAGACAACTTGCAAGCAATGGCAGGAAAAACTCACTGGTTTATGTATATCCTTGAAATGGGGTTAAAATTTGCCGTTGCAATTCAAATTATCGTCACGGGCGTTCGTATGTTCGTTGCTGAACTTTCAGAGGCATTTAAAGGTATCTCTGAACGTGTTATTCCTAATTCTGTATTAGCAATTGACTGTGCGGCAATTTACGCCTTCTCTCCAAATGCAATGGTATTTGGTTTTATGTGGGGTGCGATTGGCCAATTCGTTGCAGTTGGTCTTCTACTCGGCTTTAGTTCACCAGTACTTATCATTCCAGGTTTTATTCCAATGTTCTTCTCTAACGCAACTATTGGTGTTTTTGCAAACCAATTTGGTGGTTGGAAAGCAGTTATGAAGATCTGTTTTGTGATGGGTATTATTGAAGTCTTAGGTTCAGCTTGGGTTATTCAATTACTCGCAAGCCAAGGTACCATATTTAATGGTTGGATGGGTATGGCTGACTGGGCATTATTCTTCCCTCCAGTATTGCAAGGTATTGTTAGTATTCCTGGATTTTTCTTCATTATCCTCGCATTATGTCTAGTTTATATGGGCTTTGCAGCTAAAAAACTCCGTGCTGAAGAAGCTGCAGCTAAAGCGGCTGGCAAGACATTAGAACAAATGGACGGATATGGTAATGATGTTGTTGAACAAGTTGCCGAAAAAGTAGAAATGGAAAAATCTTCTATTGAAAATACCACAACAGATAGTACATCAGATGTAAAACCAATCCGTATCTTAGCAGTATGTGGTTCAGGCCAAGGATCATCAATGATGATGAAAATGAAGATCAAAGGCTACTTAGACAAACGTGGTATTCCAAATGTAATGGACTCTTGTGCTGTTACTGACTACAAAGGCAAATTAAATGAAGTTGATATTATCGTGTCATCTCGCCATCTTGCTGATGAAATCACAGTAGGTGAAGGAAAATCAGTACTTGGTGTACAAAATATGCTTAACCCAAATTCATTTGGTGATGAATTAATTGAACTTATCAAGAAGCATCAACAAAAATAGTCTATTCTCTCCCCTAGCCCTGCTAGGGGATTTATCTTTTATATTTAACTATTTTATAAGGACGTTATATGAACCTTAAACAATCTCTCATTGAAAATGACTCTATTCGTTTAAACCAATCTGCTAGTAACTGGGAAGAAGCAATCAAAATCGGAACAGACTTACTGTTAAAAGCAGGCACAATTGAGCCTCGCTATTACGATAATATTATCAATAAAATCAAAGAGATGGGGCCTTACATCATTCTTGCTCCTGGGCTTGCAATGCCTCACGCCCGTCCAGAAGAAGGTGTAATTAAAACCTCCTTTGCTCTAGTTACTTTAAAAGATCCTATCTATTTTGATGGCGATGATGAACCTGTACACGTTTTACTCACACTAGCAGGAAGCGATTCTGATCAACATATGCAAGGCTTAATGGAAATTACTCAAGTACTTGATGATCCAGATAGCGATACAGGCGTTGATTTAGATAAAATCCGCCGTTGTAATACACCTGAAGAAGTCTATGCTGTTATTGATGCTGTATTAGGTTAATTTAGTCTGAATAAAAAACAGCAAGCGGTTAGATCAAATCTAAATTTTGCATTTTTACTAAAGAAACTAACCGCTATTTATTCATCTTTACGTTTATAAGGAATTTATATGTCTAAACCATTACTTCAAATTGCTCTTGATTCTCTCAGCCTTGAAAAAGCAGTTGCTGACGCTAAACAAGCAGAAAATGTTGTGGATATTATTGAAATTGGGACAATCCTAGCCTGTGCAGAAGGAATGAAAGCAGTAAGCACATTACGTGCATTACACCCTAATCATATTCTAGTCTGCGATTTAAAAACTACCGATGGCGGTGCAATTTTAGCCAAAATGGCATTTGAAGCTGGGGCGGATTGGCTTACGGTCTCTGCGGCGGCGCACCCTGCAACAAAAGCAGCCTGTAAAAAAGTGGCTGATGAATTTAACCAAGCCCACCCTGAATTGAAAGTCAAAAAAGAAATTCAAATCGAAATCTACGGCAACTGGACATTTGAAGATGCACAAGAATGGGTAGATTTAGGCGTTAAACAAGCAATTTATCACCGCTCTCGTGATGCTGAATTAGCAGGTAAAGGCTGGACAAATGAAGATATTGCCAAAATGAAAAAACTTGAAGAACTTGGCTTAGAACTTTCTATTACAGGTGGTATTGTACCTGAAGAAATTCATCTATTTAAAGATATTAAAAATGCAAAAGTATTCATTGCAGGCCGTGCCTTAGTCGGTGAAAAAGGCAAAGAAACTGCCAACGCAATTCGAGCTGAAATTGATAAATACTGGCCATAGCGCTTACTTGTTATAAAAAAAGACCGCTACTACAAGCGGTCTTTTTCTTAATACTTCTGTAATTCTATTAAGCAAATCTAAACTTATTGAACAGCAACAATTTGCCCTTCTTGATAATCCACTACAACCTCTTTATTTGGTAACAATTTACCTGATAAAATTTGTTGTGCTAATGGATTTTCAACTTCTTGTTGAATCGCACGTTTAAGAGGTCTTGCTCCAAATAATGGATCAAATCCTGCTTCACCAATATGATCTACCGCTGTATCTGTTACTCTCACATCATAACCATGTTCCGCCATACGTTTAATTAAACGTTGTAACTGAATACGAGCAATCGCACGAATATTTGCTTTATCTAACGGGTGGAATACAACTGTTTCATCAATACGGTTAATAAACTCTGGACGGAAATGTTGTCCAACCACATTCATTACCATTGATTTCATTTCATCGTAACTCATATTTTCCGCATTCTCTTGGATTAAATGTGAACCCAAGTTTGAAGTCATAATCACAACAGTGTTACGGAAATCAACTGTACGCCCTTGACCGTCTGTTAAACGTCCATCATCAAGCACTTGTAGTAAAATATTAAAGACATCTGGGTGTGCCTTCTCCACTTCGTCAAGTAAAATCACTGAATATGGACGACGGCGAACAGCTTCGGTTAAATAACCACCCTCTTCATAGCCAACATAACCCGGAGGTGCACCAACTAAACGAGATACACTATGTTTTTCCATAAATTCAGACATATCAATCCGAATCATTGCATCTTCACTATCAAATAAGAAATTTGCTAAGGTTTTGCACAATTCCGTTTTACCGACTCCTGTTGGTCCAAGGAATAGGAATGAGCCAATTGGGCGATTAGGATCAGATAATCCAGCACGGCTACGGCGAATTGCATTGGCAACCGCATCAACAGCTTCTGCCTGTCCAATCACACGTTTGTGTAGCACTTCTTCCATGTTAAGTAGCTTTTCTTTTTCTCCTTCCATCATTTTAGAAACAGGAATACCTGTGGCACGAGAAAGTACTTCCGCGATTTCTTCGTCTGTTACTCGAGTACGCAATAGTTGTCCACTATGCTCATCAAATTCACTTTTCTCTGCGTCTGCAAGTTGTTTTTCTAAATTTGGAATAATGCCATATTGCAACTCTGCCATTTTCTCAAAGTCATTTTCTCTGCGTGCTTGTTCCATTTTTAAACGGGCTGTTTCTAACTCTTCTTTAATATGCTGTGCACCAAGTAACGCAGATTTTTCTGCTTTCCACACTTCTTCAAGCTCCGCATATTCACGCTCACGAGCAGTTAGATCCTCAACTAATTTTGCAAGTCGCTGTTTACTCGCTTCATCATCTTCTTTTTGTAACGCTTGTTGCTCCAATTTAAGCTGAATAATACGACGTTCTAACCGATCAAGTGGCTCAGGCTTAGAATCAATTTCCATACGTAAACTTGATGCTGCCTCATCAATTAAATCAATTGCTTTATCAGGTAATTGACGATCACTAATATAACGATGCGATAATGTTGCTGCAGCAACAATCGCAGGATCGGTGATCTGAACGTGATGATGAATTTCATAACGCTCTTTCAAACCACGCAAAATAGCAATGGTATCTTCCACTGTTGGTTCATCAACTAACACTTTTTGGAAACGGCGTTCAAGGGCTGCATCTTTTTCAATATACTGACGATACTCATCAAGAGTTGTTGCTCCAACACAGTGTAATTCGCCACGAGCCAAAGACGGTTTGAGTAAGTTTCCTGCGTCCATTGCACCGTCAGTTTTCCCTGCACCGACCATAGTATGAATTTCATCAATAAATAAAATAACTTGCCCTTCTTCTTTAGCCAGTTCTTTTAATACGGCTTTTAAACGTTCTTCGAATTCACCACGGTATTTAGCACCAGCAATCAATGCCCCCATATCAAGGGATAATACTCGTTTATTTTTTAACCCTTCTGGCACTTCACCATTAACAATACGTTGTGCTAATCCTTCTACAATCGCTGTTTTACCAACACCCGGCTCACCAATAAGAACGGGATTATTTTTAGTACGACGTTGTAATACTTGAATAGTACGGCGGATTTCTTCATCACGCCCAATAACAGGATCAAGTTTGCCACTTCTCGCACGTTCGGTTAAATCTACCGTATATTTTTGTAATGCTTGGCGGGTTTCTTCCGCATTTTGACTATTCACGTTCTCTCCTCCACGAATTTTTTGAATTACAGCTGTTACTTTCTCTTTTGTCAGCCCTAAATTCTTTAATAATTTGCCTAATTCTCCACTATCTTCTAATGCCGCTAATATAAATAGTTCAGATGAAATAAAGCTATCGCCAAACTGTTGAGCTAATTTATCGCACTGATTCAGTAAACGAACTAATTGCTGAGAAAGTTGAATATTAGAACCTTGCACTTGTGGCAAACGGTTAATATTCTGTTCTAACTCACTCACTAATTGTGTAACAGGAACATTTAACGCTGTTACAAGCGGTGTGATCGCACTATCATTTTGCTGAAGTAACGCTAACATCAAATGCACTGGCTCAATGTAAGCATTATCTTTCCCAACTGCTAACGACTGAGCATCTGCAATCGCAGCTTGAAATTTACTGGTAAATTTATCTATATTCATATATTTTCCTAATATTCCTATTTATTCTGTTTTAAAATCTGATAAGCATTTCTGAATGCTCTTGCTACAAAACATAAATTGGGATTGTCAAGTATATTTCAAGTAAAAATGTGAAGTATTTCACAAAAAAATTCTTAATGCTTTATAAAAAAACAAAAAAGCTGACTATGCAAATACACAGTCAGCCTTAATATTTAAAATTTTTTACTTTTATAAACTTATTTATTTTAATCCTGCAGCTTCACGCAATTCGGCTGCTTTATCGGTTTTTTCCCAAGGGAAATATTCACGCCCAAAATGCCCATAGGCTGCCGTTTCACGGTAAATTGGGCGAATTAAGTCAAGCATTTGAATTAAGCCATAAGGACGTAAATCAAAAAATTCACGCACTAATTTTACTAATATTTCATTGCTTACCTTTCCAGTTCCAAAAGTTTCCACCATAATAGAAGTTGGTTCAGCAATACCGATTGCATAAGAAAGCTGAATTTCACAACGATCCGCTAAACCTGCTGCGACAATATTTTTTGCCACATAACGAGCTGCATAAGCCGCTGAACGGTCTACTTTAGATGGATCTTTACCTGAGAAAGCGCCGCCACCGTGACGTGCTGCACCGCCGTAAGTATCAACAATAATTTTACGCCCCGTTAAACCACAATCGCCCATTGGACCACCAATCACAAAACGCCCTGTTGGGTTAATGAAATATTTGGTATTTTGGCTTAACCATTCACTTGGTAAAATTGGCTTGATGATTTCTTCCATTACTCCTTCAAACACTTCTTTTTGTGAAACGTGTTCTGCGTGTTGAGTAGAAAGCACGACGGCATCAATACCTTTGATTTTGTTATCTTCATAAATAAATGTTAGTTGGCTTTTTGCATCTGGACGCAACCAATCTAACGTACCATTTTTACGCACTTTCGCTTGCTGCTCCATTAAACGGTGTGCATAAGTAATAGGTGCTGGCATCAACACTTCTGTTTCATTTGTTGCATAGCCAAACATAATGCCCTGATCGCCTGCTCCTTGTTCTAGTGGGTTAGCACGATCAACCCCCTGATTAATATCTGGTGATTGCTTCCCGATAGCATTTAGCACCGCACAAGAATGTGCATCAAATCCCATATCTGAATGCGTATAGCCAATATCGCAGATGACTTTTCGAGTTAAATTCTCAATATCTACCCATGCTGAAGTGGTAATTTCGCCACCGACTAATGCCATACCTGTTTTTACATAGGTTTCACAAGCCACTCGTGCTTTAGGGTCTTGCTTAATAATTTCATCTAGTACTGCATCAGAAATTTGGTCTGCAATTTTGTCTGGATGCCCTTCTGAAACCGATTCAGATGTAAATAAATTGATCGCCATCTTGCTATCCTTTTGATTTATATAAATTTTTCTCAATAAACAAGCGGTAAATTATGCAAAAAATTTGCAAAATCTAACCGCTTGTAGAAATTCACTCAACTGGAAGTTCTTCCATCTAGACGTCTATAATACACAAACTATGCTATTTGAACAAGCGATCTTTAATCAAAATCCCAAGGATACTTTCCATTATTCTCCGCTATATGCCTTTCATTAATTAATTTAAGAAACTTGTATCCAAGTTCGGCCGACTGTTCTGAAGTTAGAGTCAGTTTTTCTTTCACATTTTCGATAAATGCAGGCATATATCTTGTTACATCAAGAATATAGTTCACGGAAATATGCTTTGTACATTTGCCAATATATTTAAGCTGATTAAGTGCCGCTAACACATTGGTATCATTTGATGCTCCACTATGCCAATTTACTGCAACCATTTTTGCTGTTTGACGCTTCATTACATAGCAGTTTGTATCTATGTGAAAATTTTTAGAAAACCGCCATTTCATAGAAAATCCACCATTGCTAGACTCCACGTTATAATTTAATTTATCTGCAATTTTATTTTCATAGTACCCAATAGATTCCATAGTATCTATACACACATAATTTCCATTAATATCATACATTTTCCGCAACGAGTAAGCATAATCTGCTCCTGTATCCAACAAAGTTTTCACCCCTGTTTCTACATGGTTTGGCTCATACCAATTATCATCATCTAAGTAGCAAATTATCTCTTCTTTTACTAGAAATGGAGCTATTGCATTGATACTACTGTTTGTCCAACCATCTTTCCCTGTATTCATTGGTAAATAGGTTACAATGACATTAGGAAATTTATCTAAAATCGCTTTAGCTTGCTTAGCGTAGTCCTCACCGTCCACAAATACATAGTGTTTACACGGGTAAGTTTGAGATTCTACGGATAAAATAGCTCGCTCTAGTTCAGGGCGTCCAATGGTTGAAGTAATAACAGCAACGGTAGGTTGATGGATTAATATATCTGACATTTTTATAATAAGCTAAAAAAATAAGAGCTGTTACTTTAACCAATTTTTAATCAAGTACCAAATTATTTTTGAATAGCTCTGCATAAGAAAAACTTTTATGATAAATTTAACAAAATTTGTCTAAGCTATACTAAATTGCCAATGAAAACGATAAAAGAAAAAAGCCAAAAACTATTACAACACCTTAATTATCATTATCAACAGTTTGAAAATTACTTTACAAGCGGTTCATTTGGGGTCAAATTTTACCCTTTTTTAATGTATCCCTGCATACGCCATAGCCAATTATTAGTTATACGGCTATTCGCTATACTCAGTGTATTTATCGGTATCTATTTCTTTTTCGCCGAATTTATTACTATTTTATTCAGCCCTTCTCTCTTAACCTATACACAGCATACTCTCTTTGAGCTAGCTCAACCGATCGGTACAATTATTGATGATCGTGTATTACAACTCTCTCCTCTTTCTTTTGCCGTTCGGGCTTCTTTTCTACTACAAGGCTATCTATTTGCTTTGATTTATCTTTTTGCAGTAACTCGCACAACCCAAGGATTTCGGGTTATGAGTAGTATTTTATCTATCTGTTTTGCAAGCGGAATGGCATTAATTTATTCTGCACAAGGGGGGAAATTTACAGAAGGCGGATTACAAAACTTAGGAATGGGCATTACTTTTTGTCTAGGCAATATCATCTTAATTATCACAGGGCTAACTATAAACTCACCGAAACTTATCTTTTTCAAACGATTCAGTTTAATTGCGGGTATTATTGGTTTAACTGCTATTATTTTTTCGCTATTTGAACCAACCTCTTACCTACCAATATTAGAACGGCTAAGCCTTTATACTATTTTAAGTTGGGAAATTGTAGCGGGATTCGCCATTTTAAAACAGGTTAATAAATAATGAAAAAAAACTCCCGTTTTTACAACGCTATCGCCAACTTATTCAGATTCCAACGATTAGCAGTTTACAGCCTGAATATGATCTCACAAATAAACCGTTAATCGATTTACTTGCTAATTGGTTAGCTGAATTGGGATTTAAAACTGAAGTAATAAAGATAGAAAATAGCCGAGAAAAATACAATTTACTGGCAACTTATGGAGAAGGGGAAGGCGGGTTACTCCTTGCTGGACATACGGATACCGTTCCCTTTGATCAACATCGCTGGCAATTTGATCCCTTTGATTTAACAGAGCATAACGGTAAATTGTACGGGCTTGGTACTGCTGATATGAAAGGATTTTTTGCGTTTATCATTGATGTAGTAAGCCAACTTGATCTCTCAACTCTGCAAAAACCACTACGAATTCTTGCTACCGCTGATGAAGAAACCACAATGCTTGGAGCGAGAACTTTTGCCCAACACGCCCATATTCGCCCAGATTGTGCCATTATTGGTGAACCAACCTCGCTTAAACCTATTCGAGCTCATAAAGGGCATATGGCTGAATCCATAACTGTTATAGGTAAATCTGGGCATTCTAGCGATCCTGCAAACGGTATCAATGCTATTGAAATAATGCACCAAGCAACAACACAATTACTTCAACTAAAACAGACATTACAGAATAATTACCACAACGAACTGTTTAAAATTCCTTACCCGACAATGAATTTTGGTAATATTCACGGGGGTGATGCCCTTAATCGAATTTGTGCTTGCTGTGAATTACAACTAGAAATTAGGCCCCTGCCTGAACTAGCTGTACAAGATCTTCAAGCACTACTTAATCAAAGCCTAATGCCACTGATTGAGCAATATGGGGATCAAATTGAAATTCGCCATATTCATAGTGGCATTCCAGGCTATGAATGTCAGCATACAGCACAAATTGTCCAAGTAGTAGAAAAACTATTGGGCGAAAAATGCGGGACGGTAAATTATTGTACAGAAGCTCCCTTTATTCAGCAGATTTGCCCAACACTTGTACTTGGTCCTGGCTCAATCAAACAAGCTCATCAACCTGATGAATTTCTAGATAGCCATTTTATTAGCCCAACTCAAGAACTTTTAAAAAAGCTAATCCTACATTTCTGCCAATAAACATTTTCAACATCTTAAGTTATCACTTTCATCAAAGCGTAAATAACTAAATTTGCGCTTTGCAAAATTTATCTATACAAGATAAAAAAACACAAAATTAACATTTATTTTACAATCATAAGATATTATGATAAAAGTACCCACTTCCCTTATTTTCTAGATAATAAAAAATTTAGCCCTATTACACAAAATAATCTCAAACTAACCGCTTGTTTATAAGATAACACTATGTTTTTAGACTCTTTTTTATTTAGTATTAACGTAACATTACCCACAATACTTATGCTATTGCTTGGTATTTTCTTACGGCATATAAAAATGATTGACGATCATTTTTGCCAAATAGCCTCTAAATTAATTTTTAATATTGCTTTGCCAGCTTTACTATTTACGAATATTGTAAAAAATCCAGCAGATTACAGTAGCCAAATATGGCTACTTAGCGCAGGTTTTTTAAGCACATTGATACTTTATACAGGTTCAGAATGGTTAGCCTCTCGCTATATTGTTGATCGTTCCTATCGTGGAATTTTCGTACAAGCTATTTTTCGGGGTAATAGCGGTATTTTAGGACTTGCCTTATGTATCAACGCATATGGCGTTTATGCCATTGCACCTGCTTCAGTCTATACGGCTTGTATTACTTTATTATTTAATGTCTTAGCGGTTATTACTTTAACAAAATCATTAAGTAACAAGCCCCTTAACCTTTTTCAACTAATTATTTCCATTATAAAAAACCCATTATGTATTGGGATTGCTCTTGGCTTATTTGTCAGTAAATTAGAAATAACAATTCCTGAACCACTAATGAAAACAGGTGATTATCTCGCTCATATATCTCTACCTGTTGCACTTATATGTGCAGGAGCAAGTCTAAATTTCAAACAATTAAAACAACTCCAACAGCAAGATAATCATTCATTACAAACCCATAAAATAATTTGGTGGGCAAGTTTTGGACGATTAATTGTCTCCCCATTACTCGCTATTATAATTGGTAAATATATATTCAATCTTGAACCAATGTTATTAGGTATTTTATTTTTGATGTCTTCAACACCAATTGCTGCCGCAAGCTATGCAATGGTACG
Source organism: Vespertiliibacter pulmonis (assembly GCF_013377275.1). Taxonomy (NCBI): domain Bacteria; kingdom Pseudomonadati; phylum Pseudomonadota; class Gammaproteobacteria; order Pasteurellales; family Pasteurellaceae; genus Vespertiliibacter; species Vespertiliibacter pulmonis. The sequence goes on along the minus strand of NZ_CP016615.1, from coordinate 1,482,781 downwards.
AAATTTCGGAGGTGATGCGGTTACTTCAGCAAATTTAATTGCTGTAACTGTAATTGGCTCAATGATTTCTTCAAGCATTGGGCTTTTTATTCTTCGACAGTGGCAATGGATTTAATTTAACACATAAAAAAGCCCCCTAATAAAGGGGGCAAAACTTTTGATAGATTCTGGAGGTATTGAATCACGTTTTATAAAGGAGACAAATAAAACTGAATCAAAAGTAAAAACCTAAAGGAAAAAGTCTTACAAAATGAATAGATTTTCAAATTTCGTTGGCTCCTCTTGCTGGACTTGAACCAGCGACATACGGATTAACAGTCCGCCGTTCTACCGACTGAACTAAAGAGGAACATAACGTTGATAATAATATGCTAAAGCATCTTAGAAATCAAATATTCTCGCATTGCTTTGCAAATCTTTAAATGTCGCTAAACTTTATTTACAAATCGGACAATTCTGCTGTTTAGATAATGCCATTTCTCGTACAGAAAAGTTAAATCCATCAATCATCAATAGTTTGCCCGATAAAGTTTGTCCTACATTCATAATAATTTTCATTGCTTCTAATGCTTGTAAACTACCTACAACGCCAACAATAGGAGCTATTACTCCCGCTTCTACACAGCTTAATGTATTTTTTCCAAATAGCTGGCTTAGACAGCAATAACAAGGTTCATTTTGTTGATAACGGAAAACAGCAAGTTGCCCTTCAAAACGAATTGCAGACCCAGATACAAGCGGTCGTTTATGACGAAAACATTGCAAATTAAGCATATTACGAATTTCAACATTATCAGTGCAATCTAATACCAAATCATAATTGGCGATTAATTCTCCCCACTCAGTTTCGTTCAATTTAGCATCACATACCTCAATCTCAATATGAGGGTTCAATGCCTGTAATTTATTTCTCGCCGATTCTACTTTAGGTTTGCCAATATCCTGATCTAGGTGCAATACTTGACGCTGTAAATTTGAAAGTGATACCGTATCGAAATCAACTAACATTAAATGACCAACGCCACCACTCGCTAAATATTGAGCAGCAGCACAGCCAAGCCCTCCCAGCCCAACAATTAACACTCTACTTGCTTTCAGCTTTTCTTGCCCATCAAAATCAACAGACTTTAATACAATCTGGCGATTGTAGCGAAGCATTTCTTGGTTACTTAATTCCATTATGTTAAAAAGCCTTCTAATAATTCATTTAAAAATAGTTTACCTTTTTGCGTAATTTGCCAATCGAAAGCCGTTTCACAAATATAGCCTTTTTCCAAAGCGTTCTCCATCATTGGCTCAACGGTTTGACAAGTTAGCCCTGTATAAGCTTCAAACTCGCTTTTAGGCGTAGCTTCCAGTAATCGAAAACGATTCATAAAAAACTCAAATGGACGATCAGGCAACGCTATATTCTCTTGTTGATATAAATAATCACTACGCATATACCCTTTTGGGTGCTTCGTTTTGCTAAATCTATAAATTTTTCCCGTTGGATAGCTTATTTTACCATGAGCACCACAGCCAATCGCTAAATAATCACCAAATCGCCAATAATTCAAATTATGTTGGCATTGATAGCCTTTTTTAGCATAGGCAGAAGTTTCATATTGCTCATAACCCGCATCTATTAAAAGTTGATGCCCTTGTTCAAAAATATCCCATAATTCATCATCATCGGGTAATGTTGGCTGGCGATAATAAAACATTGTATTCGGCTCTATCGTTAGCTGATACCAAGACAGATGAGGAGGAGAAAGAGAGATCCCTTTGCGAAGATCATCCAACGCTTGGCTAACCGATTGATTGGGTAAGCCGTGCATTAAATCAATATTAAAACTGCGTAACCCCGCATTTACAGAATTTTGGGCAAATCTAACCGCTTGTTCAGCCTCTTTATTATCGTGTATTCGTCCTAATTTCAGTAATTTTTCAGGTTCAAAACTTTGAATTCCCATTGAGATACGGTTTACACCACCTTGAGCATAGCCAATAAACCTCTCAGCTTCTGCCGTACCAGGGTTAGCCTCTAGCGTAACCTCTAAATTTGGCTCAAAAGCAATACGTTTTTCTATCTCCGCTAATAAATAACCAATACTCTCTGCTGAAAATAGACTAGGCGTACCTCCACCAATAAAAATTGAATGTATTTTACGTTCACCAATCGCTATTTTATACCGTTGCAAATCTTGGGTTAAGTCTGCTAATAGATGCTGAATATAATCTGATTCTGGAATAATACCCTTTTGAGCGTGAGAGTTAAAATCACAGTATGGGCATTTCTGCACACACCAAGGAATATGAATATAAAGGCTTAATGGTGGTAGTGTTAATTTCACAAAGACTCTGTTTATTTAGGTTAATGAAAAGAAAAATAGCGACATTATTTTTTGTCGCTATTTGCTTGTCTACGTTGTTACCATAGCAGTAATTAATCGCAAGGCACAATTTTTATTGCTAATCCCCCCGTTGAAGTTTCACGGTATTTCGCATTCATATCACGTCCTGTCTCGTACATTGTTTCGATAACTTTATCTAAGGTTACTCGTGGCTGAGAAGTCAAACGTAATGCCATTCGGCAAGCGTTAATTGCTTTAACAGAAGCAATGGCATTACGCTCAATACAAGGCACTTGCACTTGTCCTCCCACAGGGTCACAAGTTAATCCTAAATTATGTTCCATCGCAATTTCTGCAGCGATACAAACCTGATCAGGCGAGCCTCCCATAATTTCAGCAAGGCCTGCAGCTGCCATTGAACACGCCACACCGACTTCACCTTGACAGCCAACCTCAGCTCCCGAAATAGACGCATTCATTTTATACAATGAACCAATAGCACTGGTAGTTAAAAAATAACGCTCAATAATATCAGGTGTTAGCTCGCCGACAAACTGACGATAATAGGCTAATACTGCAGGAACAATACCACAAGCTCCATTTGTTGGAGCAGTAACCACTCGGCCACCTGCAGCATTTTCTTCATTAACCGCTAGAGCATATAAATTGATCCAATCAATAATCTGCATTGGATCATTATTTAATTTATCATTCGCCAACAGATTACGGCGTAATGCAGCTGCTCGACGTACAACTTTTAATGGCCCCGGTAATAATCCTTCTGTATGTAAACCATGTTCAATACATTCGTCCATTGTTCGCCAAATTTTAGCTAAATAATCACTAATTTCTTGCTTAGAATGTAAGGCTAATTCATTTTTCCACATTAAGCTCGCCAGAGGTAGCCCTTGCTCCTTACAATGCTTAAGTAGATCTGCCGCATTTTTATATGGAAATGGAACTTCAACACTACTCTGTTTATCATTATCAAAATTTTCATCTGAAACAATAAACCCACCACCAATAGAATAATAAGTTTTCTCAAATAACAATTTATCTTGATTAAATGCCTTAAAAATTACACCGTTTTCATGACGGGGCAAATAATCAAAATGGAATGGCATATTTTCCAAAAAGTCAAACTCAATGACCTTGTGATATTCAGGTAATGCTTCCGCAACTGCTAATTTTTTATCCGTTTTAAGTTGTGCGACAACAGTATCAATACGTTCAATATCTACATTATCGGGTAAATAGCCCATTAATCCCATAATAATAGCAGTATCCGTATTATGTCCTCGTCCTGTAAGTGCTAGCGAGCCGTAAACATCAACTAACAAGCGGTCTGTTTCTGCTAATAAATTATATCGGATAAGTTCATCAACAAACTCTTTTGCCGCTTTCATTGGTCCAACAGTATGGGAGCTAGACGGCCCAACTCCCACCTTAAACATATCAAAAACACTAATCATAGAAATCCCACAACTTAAAAATTGCGTATTGTAACCTGTTTAAAACAAACGGTACACTATCGCAGAAATAGCAATTAGCCCCATTACCGTTACAAATACATTACTCATTTTACCTTTAAATTTTTGTAAAGACGGTATCTTATGAATAGCATACATCGGCATAATAAAGAGGATCATTGCAATAATCGGTCCACCAAGCCCTTCAATAAAATTCAAAATACTCGGGTTAATTGTGGCAACAACCCATAAAATAATAAAGAACAATACAGCAATAATTTTATGGAACTTTTTGGACTCAATAGGCTCATCTCTCATTTGATTTATTAAACCTTCCAAACCTTCTCTTGCACCTAAATAATGCCCAAAGAATGAACTACCAATCGCTAAAAATGCAACTAATGGTCCTAAATATGATAAAACTGGGTTATCAAATTTATTTGCTAAATAAGATAAAATCGTAATATTTTGTGCTTTTGCTTCAGCTAATTCCGCTGGTGTTAAAGTTAAAACACAGCTAAATACAAATAACATAACAAATGCAACTAAAATTACTGCTGTTGAGCGTAACACTTTACTCATTTCTTGATCTGTTTGCTCTGGATCTTTATAAAACTTCTTCTGAGAAAGAGCAAACGAAGAAATCGCTGGTGAATGATTAAATGAGAAAACTAACACGGGAATAGTTAACCACAATGTTAAGCTAAAATCGCCTAGACTTGGCATACCAGAGAAAAAAGCACCATTCCAATGCGGAATTAAATAAAGTGATAACCCTACTAAAATAGCTACTAACGGGTAAACAAGAAAAGTCGTAACTTTTAACATCACACTTTCGCTTAATAACATAACGCTAATCATTGCTAAAATTAACACGAAAGAAAGAATAAAACGAGGAGGTGCTGTAACATGTAACTGATTTACTAAAAATGACTCCACAGTATTAGTAATTCCCACACCATAAATCAATAGAATAGGAAAAATCGCAAAGAAATAGAGCAATGTAATTAATTTACCCGCACCTTCACCAAAATGCTCACGCACAACATTAGTAATATCACTGTTAGGATATTTAGATGACAATACAAAACGAGCTAGCCCACGGTGAGCCAAATAAGTCATCGGTCCAACTAATAACGTCATTACAATTAAAGGTAAGAAACCACCCATTCCAGCATTAATTGGTAGAAAAAGTACTCCAGCTCCCACTGCTGTTCCAAATAGATTTAATATCCACATTAATGAAAAACGCTTTGAAGATATATTCTTCATATAAACCTCTTAAAATAAATCAATACTAGAAATATATTCTGTCCCTAAAACTATTGAAATAGAAAATACTTCCTTATTTTCAAATTTGAAATGGGATCATACCGACCTTTAACAAAATCTCAACAATAAGTATTCAAAAGTATGATCCACTTAAAATTCTTATAGTTCAAATGTTTATTTATCAACCAATATTCTCTATTACTGTACAACATTCAACAATACTTAGCTGCTTACAAGCGATCAGATATATCAAATTTTTGTAAATTTAAAGATTGCCCACAATATCTAACGCATCACTTAATTTTTTGACACTGAATACTTCCATACCTTTAATGACCTTTTTCGGTGCATTCCCTGCAGGAATAATGGCTCTTTTAAAACCATGTTTTGCTGCTTCTGCAATACGTTCCTGCCCACTTGGCACAGGGCGAATTTCCCCACCAAGCCCAACTTCACCAAAAACCACGAGATCGTGTGGTAATGGACGATTACGAAAACTCGAAATTAATGCTAATAACAAGGCAAGATCTGCACTGGTTTCCGTGACTTTTACTCCTCCAACTACATTTACAAACACATCTTGATCTGACATCTGTAACCCTCCGTGGCGATGTAACACAGCAAGCAACAACGATAATCGATTTTGTTCCAGTCCAACTGCTATACGTCGAGGGTTTGCCAACATGGAGTGATCGACTAACGCTTGAATTTCAACTAATAATGGACGAGTTCCTTCCCATAAAACCATTACTGAACTTCCTGAAGTCAATTCATCACTACGGCTTAAAAATATCGCTGAAGGATTTTTTACCTCTTTTAAGCCCTGCTCTGTCATTGCAAATACGCCCAATTCATTGACAGCACCAAAACGGTTTTTGTGGCTTCGCAACGTGCGGTAACGAGAATCAGCTTCCCCTTCCAATAATAATGATGCATCAATCGCATGCTCTAATACCTTGGGCCCAGCTAATGCACCGTCTTTCGTAACATGCCCAACCATAATGATAGCAACTTGGCGAGTCTTCGCATAACGTGTTAAAAATGATGCACATTCGCGAACCTGTGCAACACTTCCGGGTGAAGACTGAATATCTGCCAAATGCATTACTTGAATAGAATCAATCACAATTAATTTCGGCTTTTCTTGATCCGCTAAATTACAAATCTGTTCTACGGATGTTTCCGATAACATTTTTAATTTATCTGTAGGTAAATTTAACCGATTTGCCCGCATAGCAACTTGTTGTAATGATTCCTCTCCTGTTACATAAAGCGTTGGAATTTCTTGTGAAAGGTTACACATCACTTGTAATAATAACGTACTTTTTCCAGCCCCAGGATGTCCCCCGATCAAAATAGCGCTACCTGGTACAATTCCTCCCCCTAATACTCGGTCTAACTCATTGAAACTACTAGAAAAACGAGGAACTTCTTGTAAATCAATTTCTGATAATCGCTGAATTTTACCCGATGCTTCTCCTGCATATCCGCTGAAGCGATCCCCTTTGCTCTCCTGCTTAGCTGAAATCAAACGAACTTCGCTAATAGTATTCCATGCCATGCAGGCCCGACATTGCCCTAACCAACGGGCATATTCTGCGCCACAATCACTACATACATAAGCTGTTTTCGGTGCTTTTGCCATTATATACCTACTATTATTCCCTACTAAAATTTAGGCATATAGTAACAAAAAACACTGTGTAAAAAAACAGGAATATTTTCTATTTTTGCGATACTGATCGAGAAAAATATCTTTAGTTATCGCTTTTTTCTCCTAATCTTGCAAACTTCGTAATCGGTAAATTACCACCTATTTATTATCCAATAACAGTAAGGATCTATTATGACTACCTATATCTACTCTCTAAAAAAAGCCTTTACCTTAATTGAATTGATGATTGTAATTGCCATCATAGCCATTCTAGCTACTATTGCTATTCCTTCTTATACTAGTTATACCCAAAAAGCCGCTATGTCTGAACTACTACAAGCCTCTTCCCCCTATAAATCTGATGTTGAAATTTGTATCTATAATACTGGTAATACCGCAGGTTGTTCGGCGGGTAGTAATGGTATTCAAGCAGCCAAAGCTGACAGTGCAAATACAAAATATTTAAAATCTATTGCAGTTACAAATGGCGTGATTACTGTGGCAGGTAAAAACTCTCTAGACAACATTGGCTATACTCTTACACCAACATTCTCAAGAGAAAATAATAACATTACTTGGACAAGTAACTGCACAGGTGATAGCGGTCTGTTCCCATCAGGATTTTGCGGAACTAGTTCAAATTAATAGCTAAAAAGGTGCGAAGATGAACACTCAATATTCAGCTTGTGAATTAGCGACCCAACGTATTTTTGAAATCCCAAATGAATTGTGGCAAAGAAATTGTCAAGAAAAACAGATCTTGCAACGCTATCTTGCTGTGCCAATTTTAGAACATCCCCAAACTTTATGGCTTGCCATAGATGATGAGAAAAATCTCAACGCCTGTGAAATCTTCGCATTCTTACTGAACAAAAAAATTGAACCTGTGATTATTGCAAGTGAAGAGCTAAAATACCTACTCAACGCACTTTCACCAGACACACAATTATTACATGAAAATAGTGATATAAACTATCTACCCACAGAGATAGAGCAGCTAGACTATAACGATCCAATTATTCAAATTTTAGATACCCTGTTTAAGTTCTGCTTAACCAAAAATGTTTCCGATATTCATCTTGAACCAAGCAGAGATAAACTACTCATTCGATTAAGAATTGATGGCGTACTGTATATTTATAAAACGCTTTCACATAATTTTACTCAGAGAATTTTATCTCGAATAAAATTACTAGCTAAACTCGATATTAGTGAGTCTCGTTTACCTCAAGACGGACAATTTCATTTTACAACTGCATTATCTGAAAACCTTGATTTCCGAGTTTCTACATTACCAACAAACTATGGTGAGAAAATAGTACTACGATTACAAAAGAATAAACCAACTACTTTTGACTTTATAGAATTAGGCTTTTCTGCCGCTAAGAAAAGCGCCTTATTAAATGCCCTAAATCAGCCTCAAGGGTTAATTTTAGTTACAGGCCCTACGGGAAGTGGTAAAAGTATTACTCTCTACACTGCATTAAGCTATTTAAATCACAGTGAAAAACATATTTTAACCGCAGAAGATCCTATTGAAATTGAAATAGAAGGGCTAATTCAAACTCAAGTCAATCGAGGGCTTAACCTAGATTTTAGCCAGTTACTTCGCACCTTTTTACGTCAAGATCCCGATATTATAATGCTTGGCGAAATTCGTGATGAAGAAAGTGCTAAAATTGCATTACGAGCCGCCCAAACAGGACATCTTGTTTTTTCAACCTTACACACTAACGATGCCCCTTCAGCCGTTGAAAGGCTATACCAACTTGGTATTAAAGAATACGAAATTAAAAATGCTTTGCTTTTAGTTATCGCACAACGTTTAGTACGAAAACTTTGCTTAAAATGCTTAGGAAAAGGCTGTGGACAATGTCATCAAGGCTACAATGGGCGTATTGGTATTTATCAATTATTAAGCCGTTCTGCAAAAGTATTCGAGCAAAAGACCGCCTGCTTAGATTACTCGAGTTTATTCGAAAGCGCGAAACAAAAAGTCAATGAAAATTTAACTGATATAAACGAAATTGTTAGGGTGCTTGGTAATGATTTATGAATATTATTGGAAAGCTGTCAATCGCTTTGGAAAAAAACAGAAAGGAAAATGTTTAGCAGAAAGCCGAGAACAACTTGAACAATCTTTACAACAAAAGGGTTATGCTCAACTGACGATTAAGCGTAATTTTATTTTTCCTAAAACGCCTACAAATGAAGAAATTACGCAGATATTAAATCAAATTACATTATTACTCAATACAACAATTCCACTCAATACAGCTTTAGCAATGATATTACAAAATTGTAATCAAATTAGAGTTTATCAATGGTTAAAACTAATTATTCAATATTTAGAAACAGGTTTTACTTTATCACAATCTATTGAGAAAATAGATAAATATCTCACTACTCAAGAAATTCAACTCATAAGAATGGGAGAAGCAAGCGGTCAATTAGCTATTATTTTAAGTAAATTAGTAAAATCTCGCAATAAAACAGAAAAGCTACAAAAGAAAATTAAAAAAATTCTTTTTTACCCTGTAATTGTTTTAATTATATCACTTTCTTTATCTCTGCTATTATTAATTTTCATCGTTCCTCAATTTGCTGAACTATATGGCGAAAAACAAAAATCATTACCACTTATTACAGATATCCTCTTTACGACTTCTTCATTTCTTACAGAAAACACCTACACTATATTAGCCATATCAATAATAATGAGCACACTTATCTTTATACTTTCAAAGAAAACTCATTATATTATTTTAATAAAACAATTTATATTTAGTCATTTACCCATTTTTAAACATATTATAAATTATAATAGAATAATTTTCTTTTGCCAAAACTGTGCTTTAATGTTGCAATCACAACTTCGTTTAGATGTTATTTTAAAATCATTTCTTTATTCAAAAAAGAGCGATCCTATTTTATATAATGAAGTGCAATCAATACTTCAACTACTACAACAAGGTTACCGATTTTGCGATGGATTAGATCCTACTATTTTTGGTAATAATACGATTCAAATGATTACTATTGGTGAAAAAAGTGGTAAGTTGGCTGAAATGTTAGAGCATATCAGTGAGATATATCAACAACAGCTCGATTATCAAATTGATTTACTGTCTCAATTACTTGAACCTATATTAATGCTAATTATGGGAATAATTGTTGGCACAATTATTATAGGATTATATTTACCTATTTTTGATATGGGAACATTAGTTGAATGATGCTATTTCTTGTTTCAATTTTCTGTGCATTTTGGTTTCTATATGAACTAAAAAATTTTCCGCTAAAGATAAATACCTTAATTTATCAAAATATGTCTGATCTAGTCTCTTTAGATCTTACACTTGAGCAATTAATCTCTCATTCTAAATTACAAGAGAAAAATAGCCGATTAAAAAATTTTATTCTTTTTCTTTCTTTACCTATTTTATCACTCTTTCTCAATCACTACCCACCAACAATCATTACTATAATTTTTATTCTTATTTATCTTTCTATATTAGATACTCTCTATTATTTAACCGACAGTAAATATGTAACTATTATTTTTATAATAACCCTCCTACATCTCGTGTTATTTAATGAATATAATATCTACCCTTATATTATTTCATTATTATTTACACTTATATTTTTCTTCTTATTGATTCAAATCACTCAATTCTTATTAAAAAAAGAAGTTTTTGGAATGGGCGATGTTATTATACTTGTTGCAATTTCTCCATTATTTAGGCTTGAAGAAATATTGCTATTACTACTTATAGCTAGTCTTAGTGGGTTAATTTTTGCAAGCGGTTACTTTTTAGTAAAAAAAGAAAAACTGACAAAGCTACCATTTATTCCCTTTATCAGTTTTTCAACATTACTATTGTTAATAATAAATTAATTGTTTAGTTCGCAGTTTTTAGAAAACTAGAATTAGCCTGTAACTGCTCAAAAAACCATTTAACAATAAAATCGAAATGAGGTATTAATTGGGATTCCTTCCACAATGTACTTTGGCTAAATTGTGTGAATGTATCCAAGAAAAATAAAATTGCTGCGACAATAAAAATGCCACGTAAAATTCCAAAACCTGCCCCTAAAACACGATCTGTTCCAGATAGCCCTGTTTTATCAACTAATTTTGCCAACAGTGCATTTATAATTCCACTAACAATTAATACGGCAATAAATAAAATTGTAGCAGCAATACCATTACGAAGATATTCTGAATTTTGTAAATAAGAGGAATTAATTTGCAGTAATACCAAACTCATAGGTTGATAAAATTTACTAGCAATAAAAAAAGCGATAACCCAACCTGCTAATGAAAGCACTTCGCTGACAAACCCTCGCCATAAGCTAACTAATAACGAGAAAACAACAATTCCGATAATAATAAAATCAACCATACAATCCCAATATTACTAAATAATGTTTACTATTTCATAGCAGAAGAAACAATGGCTTAAAGCCTCTCTGTTATGAGAACGACAAGCGGTAGTTTCTCAAAAATATTAACAATGCTCAAACTAAATTTATCAAAATTATTTGTATTTACTTTTTATCACAATCTAACCTATCAATAAAATGGGATCCTAAACTATGTTGGCGAGCAATCATCGCTGACACAACGCATTGTGCTGTCTTCAATCCAAAATAAATTTCAATGCCGTTAAATGCTTGATATTTTAGTGGTTGAAAACGATTTTCTAACGAATGAAGTTCCTTCCTGAGTATAACTAAATTTTCTGGGGTTCGATACACATTAGCAAAGCGAGTCATTTGTTGCCGAATATTGTTTAATACCTGACTCGGTGTTAAATTTTCATCTCCTGATGGATTATGTAACAAGCTTAATAATTTATTGAGTGAAATATCTTTCGTTACACTAACAACTTTTTCTGATAAGTTTTGTGCAATTTTCCGAACAGCTCTTTTAGAAAAAACTAAACTTCCCCCAACAGAATTTCCCCCTAGCCGATTTGCACCTTCAATACAAGATGAAATTTCCCCGACTGCAAATAGCCCTTTAACATCAGTTTGTGCATTTTCATCAATCACCACACCTCCATTACAGCTATGGGCAAAGGGCGCAATCGCAATAGGTTCTTTCAATAGATCAATCCCGACATCATTTTTAAGCCAATCTAAATAAACAGTATAAAACTCGCTTTTATCTTGATATATGGCATTACTATAATGTAAATAAATCCCTTTCTCCTGTGGGTTTTTCATCAGGTGCTTCATCATAACTAAATCAAATTCCACACAGGGAAAATCTACACTAAATGGGGCATAATCACTCCTTTCTACCATCATTTTATGAAAATCTTGCGGTGTTAAATGAGGAAAAAGATTATTGCCTGCATTATCCGTTACCTTTTCCACATACTTTAATGTATGCTCACCAAATAATACTTTATATTTTGGCTCAACGAATGAAGGAATAAACTGGAGAAACTCCAAATTTTTTAATTTAGCCCCCGCTTGTTGAGCAACATAGTGACTTGAACCAATAATATCAGCAGGATAAAGATTATCTTTATATAAACCAGCAATTCCACCTGTAGCGAGTATAATCTGTGATGTACGGCAAAAAATATATTCCAAATTGCCATTATTTATACAACTAAAAATAGCACCTTGGACTTGATTATTATCCACTTCAATATGAATGAGCGTAGCATTTTCATAAAATGAAATATTTTTATCTGCAATAATTTTTTTTGCTCTTTCCGCAGAATCTCGCCAATTATTTATCAAAAAAACAGGCCTTGCATAACGAGCAAAACACGCTGGGCGATTGTCTTTTCGTTGCCACGGTTCAAAACCTATGCGATTAAGCAATTCAATGCTTTCAGCAGATTCTTCAATATAGGCTTTAACAATTTTAGGGTTATTAACACCTTGCGCAACTCGTTCAATATCCTCTTGGAATAGCAGATAATCCTGCTTTCCACCCGTAACTTGAATACCCAATGTTGCCTTTAATGGAAAATAACTTGCGCCACTCCCAATCGGTGTTTTACTTATCAGCACAACTTGAATGCCTTTTGAACGGGCTTCTACACAGCTTGCAAGCCCTGCAATCCCACTACCGATTACTAACAATTCCGTTTCAATAGTACGAGAAATTGATATGCCATTCATTATATAAACCTGTATGTAAAACTTTTTATAATCTTACCGCTTGCTAAAGTAGTGAGGGAGCGGCATCTAATAAACTCCGTGTATAAGACTGCTGTGGTCGTTCAAAGATATCTATTGCTGTGCCCTGTTCTATGATAACGCCCTCATTCATAACAACAATACGATCCGACACTTGGCGAACAGTCTGTAAATCGTGGGAAATAAATACCATCGCAAGATTTAATTCAACTTTTAAATCAGCGAGTAGATTTAAAATTTGGGCCCGTACGGATACATCAAGGGCTGAAGTAGGTTCATCTGCAACAATTAATTTTGGATTTAATGTTAAAGCACGAGCAATCGCAACACGCTGTTTCTGTCCGCCAGATAAACGAGTTGGCTCAACTAATGCAACTGAATGGGGTAACCCCACTCGCTCAAGTAATTCATAAACTTTCTTTTCTCGTTCTTGAGGTAAAAGTACATTATGGATATCCATAGGATCTTTTAGAATATCCAGCACCCTCATTCTTGGGTTCAGTGCCGTTGCAGGATCTTGAAAAATTACTGCAACTTGTTTACCAAATTGTTTACGATCCTTCGTACTACCGTAACGCATTCGTAAACCATTAAATTTAACTGTACCTGTGCTCGGTTTTTGTAAACCAATCATCACATTTGCTAATGTTGATTTACCACAGCCTGATTGCCCAACGATCCCAACTGTTTCTCCAGCGCTGATAGATAAACTCACGCCTCCTACTGCCGTTACTTTTTTAGGTCGAAAAAATGAGCCATCACGAGAAGGGAATTCAACTCTAATATTATCTAGTTCAATAATCGGAGATATCTCTGCTGCTGTCATACTTATTTTTCCGCTGTTAAATGTGATGCCCAAATATGCTCAGGGTGGTTACCCACTGGCACCAGTGTTAATTTCTGAGAGGGATCTGCATTCGCTCGTAAAGAACGACTAGCAAATCTATCACCATTCACAAAATCAAACGGTGATGGGACGCTTCCCGGAATTTGATATAAACGTGTTGCACAACATTCCGTAGATAACACCGATCCCAGTAAGCCCCTTGTATATTCGTGGGTTGGATTCGTTAATAATAGTGTTGTAGGTGCCATTTCAACAATTTGCCCTGCATACATTACCGTAATATGGTGTGCCATTTGAGCAACCAAGGCTAAATCGTGGCTTACAAAAATCATTGCAAAGCCTAATTTTTCACGCAATTCATTTAGTAAATTAATAACTTCAGCTTGAACGGTTACATCTAATGCCGTTGTTGGCTCATCTGCAATCAATAATTTTGGTTCTCGAGCTAATGCCATCGCAATTAGCACACGCTGTCTTTGCCCACCTGATAATTCGTGCGGATAACGGTTTAATGTTTTCGAAGGATCTAATTTCACCCAGTTTAATAAGGTTTCCGCAGAATTTTTTCCACCTCGTTTAATTAATTGTCCCAGTTGATCTCTAATTCGCATTGACGGATTCAAAGCACTTAACGCATCTTGATAGATCATTGCGATTTCATTACCGCGTAATTGAACTAATTCCTGCGTATCTAACAAATTATGTAGATTACCCGCACGGTCAGTAAATAAAATTTCACCGGTTATTTTAGCTGATTTAGGTAAAAGCCCCATAATAGAGAAAGCAGAAATAGACTTACCACAACCTGACTCTCCAACTAGCCCCATTGTTTCGCCTTCGTGAACAGTAAAACTAATATTATCTACCAAGGCAATATCACCATAACGATTTGGAAAACGGATTGATAAGTTTTTTACCTGTAAAATAGGTTTTCCTTGTGAGCCTAATAACATTCTATCGTTACGGGAATTCTCTTTCTCCTGTAATTGCATTAAATAACGTTTTAATGCCTGACTTTCTGCCAACGCTTCTTCTACATCTTTTGATAATGGTTTATCCTCTGTCTTATCTATCGTTTTTTTAGCGCTCTCTTTTAATTTTGGATTAACCAAGGCATCAGTTAAACCTTCAGATAGAATATTTAGTGAAAGTACAGTAAATAATATAGCTAACCCAGCAAATGTTGTTGCCCACCAAAAACCGCTTAAAACTAGATTACGCCCCTCAGACAATACATTTCCCCAAGAAGGATGAGGGGATTGAACACCTGCTCCTAAAAATGAGAGAGAGGCTTCCAATACAATCGCATCAGCCACCATTACCGTTGAAAAAACTAAGACTGGTGCGGCAACATTCCGTATGATGTGCTTCACTAAAATATAGGTTCTACTTCCACCGATAACTCGTTCAGCACGGACATAATCTTCCTCCCACTGGGAAACAATATTAGCTCGAACAACTCTCGCTAACTGCGGTGTATAAACAATAGCAATAGTAATAATAATAACTGGAATACTATTTCCAAATGTAGCTAATAACACTGCGGCCAAAGCAATTCCCGGAAATGCCATTAATATATCCATTAATCGCATAATGACTTCATTTCCCCATTTACTCGCCGTTGCTGCCATTGCACCTAAAATTCCACCAAATACAATTGCCATTGCAACTGCCCCTAAACCAATGAACATTGATGTTTGAGCACCGAATAAAAGCCGTGAAAAAATATCTCTCCCCAAGCGGTCTGTTCCGAACCAATATACGCTACTCGGTGCTTGAACAGGCCGCAATGTTTTTAAAGGATCATAAGGAGCAATCCAAGGAGCTAATAATGCAATAATTATCATCAATACTAAAAAAAGTAGTGCAATTTTAGATACTTTCGATAATCCATTAAACCTTGCTCCTCCAGAAGCAAGCTTATCTGCTAATCGTTGGCGAAACATTACAAACTCCTAATTTTAGGATTAATCATCAGATACAGAAGATCCACAATGATATTAACTAATACAAAGGTAAACGCAATCGTTAAAACGACGCCTTGTACTAAATGTAAATCGTGATTTACGATGCCATTAAAAATAAGTTTTCCCATACCTGGTAAATCAAAAATTTGTTCTATCACCACGGCACCGCCAAGTAAATACCCAACTCGTAGTCCTAACACCGTTACAGGAGTAATTAACGCATTTCTTAAAACGTTATAACGAATAACTGTACTATAAGGAATGCCATTGCCGATTGCTGTACGAACATAATCTTTATCCATTTCTTCTACCATAGTCGTACGCACAACTCGAATTAATGAAGCACAAACAGGAATCGCTAAGGCAACTGATGGCAAAATCATTGAATGAACATAGCCAAACAGGCTTTCACTGAAAGGGATAAATCCTCCAGAAGGAAGCCAACCTAATTTCAGTGAAAACCATTGAATTAATAAAATGCCTAACCAAAATGACGGAGTAGCAACCGCCGCTACCGACAATAAACGAATAATTTGGTCAACCCAACTATCTCGGTACAAAGCAGAGATGATACCTAATGAGAATGAAATGACCGCAGCTAAAATCACTCCAATCAATGTCAGCTGTAAAGTAATAGGAAATGCTTTTGCTATCAACGAAGTGATTGGCTGCTCTGGTGGGGTTGTCATTCCAAAATCAAAATGAAGAGCATTCATAATAAAGCGAAAATATTGAACAATAATCGGATCATTTAAGCCATGTTCCTGCCGATACAACTCTTTTGCGGCTTCACTCGCTCCCTCTCCTAATGCTGTGATTGCAGGATCACCCGGAGTTAATTGCAGGATAAGAAATACCAATGCACTCACTCCTAACATCATTATGGGTAGTGCCAGTAAACGCCGTAACAATAAACGAATGACTATTTCCACATTATTCTCCAATGATTAGAAATAAGTTTCACTAAATAAATAGATAAAATTATTAAACAACAAGCGGTATGATCATTTTCTAAAATTGCAAAAATAGTAGAAAACATACCGCTTGTTTTATATGTTGTAGTTATAAATTATTTACGTCCCACACCAATAAAAGATAGACCTGTAGTTGGAAGTGGCTGGAATCCATCTAACGATTTATCATTCCAAGCTGTTGGTAATTTACGATGAATAATTGGATAAAGTGGAACTTGTTCAGCAATAAGATCAATCGCTTCCTTCCACGCAGCTTTTGCTTTATCACTCTCTTTTGTTTTTATGGCGAGATCTAATAAATCTTGTAATTTCGCATATTCCGAGGTATCTGCCCAGCCAAAACGTTTTTTCGGCCAAACATCACCACGATACCACCAACTCAATAAGAGATCTAAATCATTACCAAATACTGATGGATCACCTGGGGCAATCACAACCTCATAAGCACCTTTATCAACATGGTTACCATATAATGCCCCTGATTGCAGATGCTGCAACGAAACTTTTACACCAGGAATATTATTCCACGACTCTAAAATCAATGGAGCGCATTCTTTTACCCAAGAATGATCTGTTGCTAATAGCTGAAACTCTAATTTATCAATACCCGCATCTTTTAATAATTGAGAAGCACGAGTAACATCATAATCATATTGTGTAGCAGCTTTAACATATTCAGGGTGAGTCTCTTGTACATAAGAGGTAGCCGCTTTCGCATTACCTAAGAAAACAATATCAATTAATTTTTGCGTATCTAAACCGTAATGTAGTGCTTGACGGACTTTGATATTATCAAACGGAGCTTTCTTACAATTAAACATTAAAAAGAGTAATCCGAAAGATTGAACAGATTCTACCGCACCTTTCTTCTTTAAGCGATCCGCATCTAAATAAGGCACACTTTCAATAGCCTGAACTCGTCCAGACTCTTGAGCAGTAACCCGAGCAGCATCATCAGAAAGCAAGAACCACACCATTTTCTCCACTTTTGCTGGATATAATCCGTTATAGGTTGGGTAAATCTCAAATACAATACGGTCATCTTTTACTGCAGAAACAAATTTATAAGGACCTGATCCAATAGGATTTGCATCAAATGCTACTTGCCCAATCGCTTCAACGATATGTTTTGGCACAATTTTTACAATACCTAATCGCAATTTAAAAATAGCAAATGGGTATTTCAATTTAAATTCAACGGTCTTATCATCAATGGCTTTGACCGTCTCAATAAAAGGGACAAATTGTGCGAATAATGATTTTTTCTCTGGATTTAACACTCTCTCATAAGAATAGACCACATCATCTGCTGTTACAGGTTTACCATCATGAAACGTTGCCCCCTCACGTAATACAACACGCCACGTAACCTCATCAATTTGTTCCGGCTCTTTACCCGCTAAGGCTAAATAAGGCTGACGAGTTGCAGGGTGGAGATCAACTAAGCCTTCAAAAATATGTAAATTAGCAGCTAGAGCTGCTGCACTACTTGCTGTTGCAGGGTCAAATCCCGTTGATAATGGATAAGCAATACCTGCTTCAATTGTCGAACCAGCAGAAGCTACAGCATACGCATTAGAAGAAAACGCATTTAATGTCCCTCCAAATGCCATTCCTGCCCCAACTCCTGTAAGCAATTTCACAAAATTGCGACGAGAATTATTATACTCAATATGCTTAGTCATTATTGACTCCTTATCCTATTTTCATACGGTTAATTAAATATTGGTATCCAATATTTATAAAATTTCCACGTTCATTTCCATTTCAAACCTACATTTAAAAATGGAGGAAATTTATCATAAATAGATGATGATTTTGTGTCAATGAAATCACTCTTTAACATTTCAAAATTGCCATCTGGTTCACAAAACTTTAATTACTCTAATTTGGCTGATACCCCTCGTCAATGAATGTTGGATTAGTTGCACCTTGGCGTGCAAGCTCATCACAAATTTCATTTTCTCGATGTCCTGAATGACCTTTAACCCATTGCCATTCTAGTTGATGTGGTATAATTGCTCTATCTAACCTGATCCACAGATCTTGATTTTTAACAGGAGATTTATTACTTGTCTTCCAATTATTTTTTTTCCAATTATAAAGCCATTTTTGAATACCATTTTTCATATACTGACTGTCACTTGATAAGATTACCTGGCAAGGCTCTTTTAACATTGTTAGGGCTTCAATAACAGCTAAAAGTTCCATACGATTGTTTGTCGTTAGTTTAAACCCCCGGCTTACCGTTTTCTCTTTTCCTTTATACCGTAGCAATACCCCAATACCTCCTGGACCAGGATTACCTAAGCAAGAGCCATCTGTAAAAATTTCAACACGTTTCATAAAATCCTATCGTTACTTTCTTATTTTTAATATGCAAGCGGTTAAATTAACCTAATATTTTACAACAATAGCAGAATAAATTTATTTTCTAAAAAATCTAGCATTTTAAATAAAATATCAATTTCAACATAGGCAAACCCAGAAATAAAAAAGAGAACCACTCGGTTCTCTTTTAAAGTTTTAACATTCAGATTAAATTTCAAAATCTTTTAGTGACTTTCCTGCATCTAATGCTTTTTGGATTGCAAATGGCGTCCTGCCCTGCCCTGTCCAAGTCTTTTCTACACCCTGTTCATTAATATATTTATATTTAGCAGGACGAGCTTGACGTCGCTCACGTTTTTTAATTTCACCAGAAGCGCCAAGTAACAAGACTAATTCTTCTGCAGAAATACCATCCTTCTCAAGTAATTCTTTATATTTATTTAAACCTTCTAAGCGCTTTGCTTTCTCAAGCTCTTCGGCTTTAATCAACTCACGCTTTTCATCAATTACCATTACTAATTTTTCAGCAATTGCTTCCAATTGTTCTAATGAAGATTCCCGTGCTAACACTCGTAAACTGCGAATGTTATTTAATGTTTTTAATACTTCAGACATAATATCCTCTAAATATATTTAGGTTAATTTTAAATTCTACACATTTATTTTAGCTATATTAGACTAAACTATTTTATTGGTAAATATCTATATTAAATTAATCCCTAAAATAGCTTTATTCTTATAAAATATAGACAATAAAAAATAAAATCTGGCTAATTTATACTATTTTTTCATTTCTTTGCTTGCAAAATTTAATTGATAAGGTAATCTACCTAAGTCCTACAAATTGTAGAGGTGCAAATACCATAAGTACTTTTTCCGAGTGGAGAACGAAGACGAAACTGAAAAGGGGTATTTGCCGAAGTTAATTAAGCGTCATCTTAATTAGCTGGTGTTGTTATCGAAAGGGACAACACTGTCATAGTGAACACTATGGAGCGCTACTGTTAGGCTTGGGCTATATTATCCCTTCCTTATTATAACTTATAAATAGTATAAGTTTATTCAGTAGATCTCTTTCCTTTGTTTGCCATTAATTCATTTTATATAAACAATACGAGAGGTTTTATGAATCCCATTGATTATTCCGCATCGGCGTGGTCTGTTATTCCCGCCTTATTAGCATTACTATTAGCTATTTTAACTCGCAAAGTTATTCTTTCATTAAGTATCGGCATTATTACTGGGGCATTGATGCTATACGCAGGTAATCCAATAAATGCACTTATTCACTTAAAAAATAGTGTCTTTTCACTCGCTTATAATAATGATGGATTAAATAGCAATAACTTAAATATCATTCTATTTTTAATTTTACTCGGTATTTTAACGGCACTATTAAGCCTCTCAGGTAGCAATCAAGCCTTTGCTATTTGGGCTCAACAACATATAAAAGGCAAACGTGGTGCAAAATTAATGGCAGCAGGATTAGTTTTCTTTACTTTCATCGATGACTATTTTCACAGTTTAGCCGTAGGTGCAATTGCACGCCCTGTTACAGACAAATTCAAAGTCTCACGAGCTAAACTCGCCTATATTTTAGATTCCACGGCAGCACCAATGTGCGTACTAATGCCTATTTCAAGTTGGGGCGCTTATATTATTACCTTAATTGCTGGGTTACTTACAACTTACGGCATTACGAGCTATTCGCCACTCGGCGCATTTATGACAATCAGCGCTATGAATTTCTATGCTATATTCTCAATGATTATGGTATTTGCTGTCGCTTATTTTACCATTGATATTGGTTCAATGAAACGCTTTGAACTAGAAGCTCAACAAGCAAATACAGAAGAGCAAAGCCTTACTGATTCAAATGGCAAAGTACTCAATTTAATTCTGCCTATTATTACGCTAATTTTAGCCACCATTGCAACAATGATGTACACAGGTAATCAAGCACTTGCTGCAGACGGAAAAGCCTTTAGTGTGCTGGGTGCATTTGAAAATACTACTGTTGGAATTTCTCTCGTTGTAGGGGGAATTAGTGCACTTATCGTTGCGACTTTTTGTATCTCAATTGCTCAACAATTAACAATAAAAGATTATTTCAAATCTTATGCAATCGGTGCAAAATCAATGTCTGGTGCAATTTTAATTCTCTGCTTTGCTTGGACAATCAACGGTATCGTTAGCGATATGCAAACAGGTAAATATCTATCAACTCTTGTAGCAGACTCACTTAATCCTGCTTTGCTCCCTTTCATTTTATTCATATTAGGTAGTGGAATGGCTTTCTCAACAGGCACAAGTTGGGGAACATTCGGCATTATGTTACCAATCGCTGCATCAATGGCGGTTCACGCAGATCCTAACTTACTTCTTCCGTGCTTATCCGCAGTAATGGCTGGAGCAGTTTGCGGGGATCACTGCTCTCCAATTTCTGATACAACTATTTTATCCTCTACGGGAGCACAATGTAATCATATGGATCACGTTACTTCACAACTTCCTTATGCAATGATTGTAGCTGGTGCAAGTGCTATTGGCTACCTCGTACTTGGATTTAGTCAATCAATGTGGCTCAGCCTCGCTGTTACCGCCCTTGTTTTAGCAAGTGTTACTTTTATTATCATCAAGAAAAATAACTAACTGCATTCTAAGCCGTAGGCCTAATAACAAACGGTGAGTTATCACTATTAATAAAACCTTGTAATATTAACTATTACAAGGTTTTATAATAAGTAAATGACCCTAATTTATTATAGGTTGAATAATAAATCGATGAATACATATCTCATTGAATATTAAGAATCAAGCAAGCATTGCAAGCGGTCAAATTCCTAAAAATTTTGCAAAACTTAAAAAGATAATTCTGCCTTAATCATCTGCTAAAAAAAGCGGGCCAAGCTGAGTTCTAGGCAAATTAAATCGTTCAGGGTATAACACATCAACAAGATATAACCCCTCTGCTCTCGCCGTTGGTGCAGCAAGAGTACGATCTTTCTGTTCTAATAACCATTTTATCCACTCAATCGGTTTACGCTCCTGGCCAACCTCAATTAAGCTCCCTACAATATTTCTCACCATATGATGCACAAACGCATTCGCTTGAATATCAATAATAATATAGTCATTTTGACGAGTTACTTTAAGATGGTGGACATTTCTCCAAGGGGTATGTGATTGACATTGAGATGAACGAAAAGAAGTAAAATCATTCTCACCGAGTAGAAATTGCCCCGCTTTGTTCATCTTCTCAGCATCAAGCTCTGCATAATAATGAGACAGCCCCGCAGGTAAAATTGCTGAACGTAGTTTATTATTATAAATAATGTAACGATAACGACGGGCTGTTGCGCTAAAACGAGCGTGAAAATCATCAGGTACTTCCCTTGCCCATTTTACTGCAATATCTGGAGGAAGGAAGGTATTCGTCCCAAAACACCAACTCTGTAACGAACGATAAACTTCCGTTTCAAAATGCACTACTTGCCCTGTGCCATGCACGCCAGCATCCGTTCTACCTGCACAGAAAACTGTACAAGTCGTATCCGCAATAACGGATAACGCATCTTCCAATCGTTGCTGAACAGAAGCAACATTTAATTGACGTTGCCAGCCAAAATAACGACTACCATCATATTCAATTCCTAGTGCAATTTTCATTAATTTCTCCCGTCTAAACTAGACTCTAGGACTATCGGCTAAGCAAAGAGAGAAATTCTTTACGAGTTTCACGGTCTTGCAAAAATACCCCCCCGAATGCTGAAGTTAAAGTTTGGCTATTCGTATCTTTCACTCCACGACATTTTACACAAAAATGCGTTGCTTTCACATAAACCGCAACATCTTCTGTTTCTAAAATAGTTTGAAAGGCAGTCAAAATTTGCTCTGTAAAACGCTCTTGTACTTGAGGACGCTGTGCAAAAAATTGAACCACACGGTTAATTTTAGACAAACCGATAACCCAATCTTTTGGATAATATGCCACGGCAACTTTACCATCAATCGTAACGAAATGGTGCTCACAAGTACTCGTCAGCGTAATATCGTCCACCAAAACCATTTCACTTACTTTCATTCGATTTTGAATTTTCGTTATCTTAGGAAACGTTTCATAATCCAACCCACTAAAAATTTCATCAACATACATTTTGGCTAACCGTTTAGGTGTTTCTTCCAAACTGTCATCACGCAAATCTAGCCCTAGTAGTTCTAACACAGAACGCATATGTTGTTGAATTTCTTCACGGCGAAGAGCTTTATCTTTATTCTGCTCGACCGTTGGTGTTTCAATGCCCTTAGCTAGCAAGGCCGCACGTACACCTTGTGCTTCTGGAGAGATTTTATTCATCAAATATCCTCTAAATTTTTAAGCAACTGATTCTATCAAATTACGTTAAAAACACAATGAAAGCTCATTCAAACAATACTGTAAAGGCTATACTAGATATAGTGAATAATGAAAAAATTTAATAGATATAAAAATAATTCTGGACAAGAAAATTAAATTTATTTCTTAGTAAAATTAGGTAGTATATTCTGTAATAACTCTTGGTGTTAATTTAGTAATTAATTCATAATTTATAACACCAATCGCTTTAGCAACATCCTCAATCAATAAGTCTCGTCCCCATAAAATAACTTCATCACCCACTTTATCTTGGCTATCGAGACCTAAATCTACTGTCATCATATCCATGGATACTCGTCCAACAATTGGTACTCTACGCCCATTAACTAATACTGGGGTACCTTCAGGTGCATTACGAGGATAACCATCACCATATCCAATCGCTACAACACCAATTTTAGTATCCCTTGGGCTAACCCATCCAGCACCATAACCAACAGGTTCGCCTGCTTTATGATTTCGTACTGCAATTAATGAAGAAGATAATGTGATTGCTGGTTGAAATCCTAGATCGGAAATCGGTTGTTGATGAGGGGAAATACCGTGCATAATAATCCCAGGACGGACCCAATCATAATGGGCTTGTGGCCAATATAAAATACCATTTGATGCCGACAGGCTTCGTTCTTCTGAATAAGGTTGAACTGCTTGCTCAAACATTTTGATTTGCTTTTCCGTATAATCCGACTCTATTTCATCAGCTCGGCTAAAATGGCTGATAAATTTTATCTCTTTAACTAATACACAATGCTTCAAACGCTGGTAAAATAGTTCAACTTGCTCTGGGTCAATTCCCAAGCGGTGCATTCCCGTATCAATTTTAAGCCATACGGTAATCGGGAAATAAATTTTAGTTTTTCGCTGCCAAAAACCTTTCTCTTTTTCATTCAGCCACTCTTGCGCTACCTGCTCTAATAATTCTAACTGCTCAATACAATGAACAACCGTATCAAAACGGCGAGATAACGTTTTTAACAGCTCTTCACGATCAAAAAAACCTTCTAGCAAAATAATTTTTCCAGCAAAACCACTCTCTTGAATTTCAAGCGCTTCTTTTATTCGAGCAACACCAAAGGCATCAACCATATCCTCTAAAGTTTTCGTTACAAACCCA
Organism: Vespertiliibacter pulmonis; assembly: GCF_013377275.1. Lineage (NCBI taxonomy): Bacteria > Pseudomonadati > Pseudomonadota > Gammaproteobacteria > Pasteurellales > Pasteurellaceae > Vespertiliibacter > Vespertiliibacter pulmonis. Next base: position 1,458,232 of record NZ_CP016615.1, on the reverse strand, counting down.
ATAGATTGTCCATACGCATTCGCTTTGACCACTGCACAAACCTTACTATCTGGTGCAAAAGATTTAATTAACTGAAAATTGTGGCGTAACGCACTACCACTAATCGTTGCTGTCGCTGGTTTCATAACAAAATTATCCAAATAAATAATAATGATAAAATTATACGCTGAAAATACCGCTTGCGTGTAGGTAAATTCTTTAACTATTTACTTAAATTTCATACAATACTTCTCTGCTGAATCTGCTCTGTCAACCCGGAATTCAACCAACGTATTGCTTCTTCTAATGGAACGTCAAAGGTTTTATTATTATCATTCGTAATTTGATTACCAATGATAACATAAGTATTAGCTCGATTAATTGGTCTCTAACGATCAATATTTACTTGATAATTTGCATAAAATGCCAATAATGGTGTTTCATAAACACAAGCCATATGCACACCGCCACCATCAACTGCAATAACTAAATCAACCGTATTGATCAAATCAAAATAATCATCAATCGATATTTTCTTTACTAATTTTATATTTAATGAACTATTTAATTATTTTAAGTAATCTTCTTAATCAATTGTATTTGTTAATAAAAAAGTAATTTTTCTCTTATTTCTGGTGCAACACCTAATAATAAACTTAATTCATTCAGAGAAATTTCTCGCATACTTTCTTATTGATTAAGTAGTACTTTAACAGTTAATAAATCAATATAACTTTTTGCTTACCTTTACTAAAAAAATTAACAATTATGATTTCATAATCTACCAAATTATATTATTTTCACTTGAAAAATCTAAGCATTTTATGTAAATTAATTTAAATAGGTTAAAAATACTCTTATACACTATGAAAAAATTTCTACAAAAAATTCGGCTAAAATTAGGTAAAGTTATCCTTGATCATAAAAAACATCATTCACTTACTGAAATTAGCCTAATAAGAAAAATTATTTTCCTTCGGCAGGATGGCAAAATTGGAGACTATATTATTAGCTCTTTTATATTCCGTGAGTTAAAAAAACAAAACCCTAATATCTATATTGCTGTTGTCTGCTCAACTAAAATACAATATTTATTTAGGCAAAACTCTTTTGTAGATAAAATTTATACAGTCAAAACTAAAGACATTATAAACTATATCCAAGTTTCTAATAAAATTCGTGCGGATAAGTATGATATACTTATTGACCCTACTGTTTTTATACGTAATCGAGATTTATTACTTATAAAATTAATTGGAGCAAAAGTAAATATCGGTTATCAAAAACAAGATTACAAAATTTTTGATGAAAGTATTAACGATATAAATATTCACTTCTCACAAGTTTATGAGAAAATACTTAACAGAATGGAATTTAAAAATATTAATACTGATTATGACATTCCTTCTAACTTAGTTAGCCAGCGTAATATTGAAGAATTCTTAGAAGAAAATAATATTCATAAATTTATTGCTATTAATTTTTTTGGTGCAAGTTCATCTCGTAGTTTTAATGATGAAAGTATTAAAATACTCTTAAATCATATAACCAGTAAAATTTCCACACCTATTATTTTACTGATATATCCTACTATAACTGAAAAAGTAAAAAAATTTATTTTATCTTATTCAAACATCTATCTATATGAAAAAACACAAACAATTTTTGATAATATTGAAATAATAAAAAAATCTTATTTAGTCATATCTCCTGATACTTCTATTATTCATATTGCAGTAGGATTAAATAAACCTATTATTGCTTTTTATAGTAATGATAATGAAAATTTTATTCACTGGCACCCAAAAAGTAATAATACTATACAGATTTTAAGATACAATAAAAATATAAATGAAATTAAGCCTGAACAATTAAAATTAGAATGGTTATCTTGGTAAAATAAATGAATTTCAACTCATTAAAATTATTTATTGATATTGCTGACACGGGCAGCTTTATTCGCACGGCTAAAAAAAACTATATCAGTGCATCAACGCTTTCTCGTCATATTCAACGAATTGAGGATGAAATTGGACAACCTCTTTTTTTACGAGATAATCGCCAAGTTGTACTCACAGAAGCAGGTAAAAAATTCCGCTCTTTTGCTGAGCAAAATTGGCTAAATTGGAAGCAAATACAATATGAATTATCACCCCAACAAACGGAACTTGAAGGAGAACTTCATCTATTTTGTTCTGTAACTGCAGCATATAGCCACTTACCCAAAATGCTTGAACATTTTCGTAAACTTTACCCTAAAGTTGAGATCCAACTTAGCACAGGCGATCCCGCTAAAGCATTACAAATGGTACAATCAATGCAAGCAGATCTTTCACTTACTGGCAAGCCCGAACATCTTCCCAATAACATTAACTTTCATTATATTGATGATATTACTCTTTCGTTGATTATTCCTCGTATTGCTTGCCCCGTTACCCTTCTACTCCAGAAAACACCTATTGATTGGCACAATATTCCATTTATTTTGCCTGTTGAAGGACCTGCTCGTAAGCGGATAGATCACTGGTTTAAATTGCAAAAAATTAGATCTCCAAAAATCTACGCTACCGTTGAAGGACACGAGGCTATTTTACCTATGGTTGCAGTTGGGTGTGGCATTGCATTACTACCCGATGTTGTTATCAAACACAGCCCTATTGCAAATCGAATTTCTTATTTTAATTTGTCTGTCCCCATTCAACCTTTTGAACTCGGAATTTGTGTACAACAACGCCGGCTACAAGAACCAATCATTCAAGCCTTTTGGAATTTTTTATCTAACCCAAGTTAAATATCTCTAATTTCTGCTAAAATAGCTAAAAATTTATTAACGCCAGGAGAGAGAAAATGAAAATTGTTGAAGTAAAGCATCCGCTCATTAAACATAAAATTGGTTTAATGCGTGCTGCTGATGTAAATACAAAAGATTTCCGCCAACTTGCGACAGAGGTGGGAAGCCTACTCACCTATGAAGCCACAACTGATTTAGAAACAGAAAAAGTCACAATTGAAGGTTGGAATGGTCCTGTTGAAATTGATCGAATTAAAGGAAAGAAAGTTACTGTTGTGCCTATTTTGCGAGCAGGGTTAGGTATGATGGATGGCGTTTTAGAACATATCCCTAGTGCAAGAATTAGTGTGGTTGGTATTTATCGTAATGAAGAAACTCTTGAACCCGTCCCTTATTTTACCAAATTAGCCAACGATGTCAGTGAACGTTTAGCGATTATTGTTGATCCAATGTTAGCAACGGGTGGCTCAATGATTGCTACTATTGATTTACTGAAAAAAGCAGGCTGCAAACAGATCAAAGTTTTAGTCCTTGTTGCTGCCCCAGAAGGATTAGAAGCCCTAAAAAGAACTCACCCAGATATTGAGCTTTATACCGCTGCAATTGATGATCACTTAAATGAACAAGGCTATATCATTCCAGGCTTAGGCGATGCTGGCGATAAAATCTTTGGTACAAAATAATATTTAAATACAAGCGGTCAGGTTTTAAAATTTCTTGCAAAATAATCTAAAAAACTAGCCGCTTGTTATTCTACCAACTTCCGCCAGCACCGCCTCCGCCCGTGTTACCACCGCCAAAGCCACCACTTGAGCCGCCACCAAAACCACCACCAGAGTTTCCTCCAAATCCACCGCCAAAACTGCCTCGTCTTGCACTATAAATAATACGTTCGGCTTGGCTTGGACTAATATATTGTCCACCTCGTTGTGAACGCCCAAAAATGAGTAAAATGATAAAAGCAAAGAATAAAAAAGTAAGAAAATCACTCATTTGAAATGCACTTTCATCATTTTCTATTGCTTCATATTCTCCTTGAGTGGCTGCAATAATTGCAGAAAGTCCTTTTGCAATACCTTGCGCATACAAATTCTGTTTAAAATAAGGCGTTATCTCGTTACGAATAATTGATGAGGCAATTGCGTCTGGTAATGCACCTTCTAACCCACGCCCAGTTGCAATAAATAATTTATGATCGTCTTTTGCAATTAACAATAGTACGCCATTATTCTGTTTTGAACGCCCAATTCCCCATTTATTAAATAAATTATGGGTATAACTAGAAACATCTTCTCCCTGTGTTGTTGGTACAATCACTACCGCAATTTGTGAGCTAGTTTTACGCCCATAATCACTCAACGCATTTTCAAGAATTTGCCACTCATTTTGACTTAGTGTTTTCGTATAATCGGATACATACCGAAAAGGAGTCGGCACATTAGGATAGTTTGCCCAGCTAGTTAAACTAAACAGCAACATTAAAAACAATAGATTAAAACGGAAGAGTAATCTGATCATTTAATTACAACCTCATTCGCTAGTTCATTTTTATCATCAGGTTGAATAGGGAAATACATTGCTAGTTGTTGTTCAACCTGTGTAATTCCATTTAAAATGGCCAAGGTAAATTCTTTTTGTTGGCAATATTTTTTCATTACGCCATAAACCGTCTGCCAAAAATCATCGCCCACTTTTTGATGAATACCTTCATCACCTACTACAGCAATTAATCTAGGTTTTAAAGAAAGATAAATTAAAACGGCATTTCGTTGTGCCGTTTCTCGCATACTTAATTCATCAAACAATTGATTTGCTCGTTCAATCGCAGGCAAATTTTTAGTTTTACGTTCTACAACAACTCGTAGCTCTGCCGATGTTTGTTGTTCTAAATGTAAAATTGCCTGTTCGATTTGCTGAATATCAATAGGCAATTTCGGTGTTAAAAATGAGAAAATACCCATAATTTCTCCATAACAAGCGGTCAGTGTTGCTAAAAATGAAAATTGGGGTAATTACCCCAATTTTTAACTAATTAAAATTTACAATCGGTGCTTTTTCTGAGCCTACTTCTGCTTTAAATTGCGGTTTTGCTTTAAAACCAAAAATCATTGCAGCTAATTTCGTTGGCATTTGACGTACTTGTTTATTGTACTCTTTAACTGCCATATTAAAATTATTTCGTTCTACATTGATACGATTTTCCGTTCCTTCAATTTGCGCCTGTAAATTTAAAAAACCTTCGTGAGCTTTCAATTCAGGATATTTCTCCACACTCACTAACAAGCGAGAAAGCGCTGAATTAAGCCCATTTTGTGCTTGTTGAAATTGTGCCATTTGCTCTTCAGTCGCATTACTTGGATCAATTTTAGTTTGAGTTGCTTTCGCTCGAGCTTCAATCACCTGTGTTAAAGTATCTTTTTCAAAATTTGCTTGCCCTTTAACCGTATTTACCAAATTAGGAATTAAATCCGCTCGGCGTTGATAAGCCGATTCAACATTTCCCCAAACAGAGTTAATATCTTCTTCTGCTTTGACTAAGTTATTATAGCTACCGCTTAACGTCATACCACTAACAACCGCAATAATTGCGATAATGATCAATACGATCCACTTTTTCATTTTAAAATCCTCTTAATACAAAATACCCCAATAATTGGGGACACAAAATATAGCATAAAATTAGCTATTTGCTTATTATGACCGCTATTTACTTAGCCTAATTCACGTTCTTTCTCAGGTAATTTATTGAAAACACGTTCTTTCAATGTGCTAAGTAACTCCTGTCTGACCACAGAAAGTTTTGGTCGTTCATTCTTACTAAAAACCACTGGGCGGCAAAATTCCATTGCTTTAATACCAAGCCGTGCCGTTAGTAGTCCTGCACCAATACCCTGAGCTGCCCGCATTGATAACTTCGCCGTAAGATTTTGTGAGAAAAATTCCATTCCAATATCTGTCGCTATTTCTGTCGCCCCTGCAAATACCATATTCGTTAAAACCATTTTAAACAACTTCAAACGGCTGAAATAGCCTAACTCCATTCCATACATTTTGGTAATTTTATTCACTAAGGCAATATTACGCCACGCCATCATAAGTACATCAACAATCGCCAAAGGGCTAATGGCTACAATAATGGCATTTTCAACTGAACTTTGGCTAATCAATTTTTTTACTTGTTTATCAATAGGTTGAAGTATATTTTGGCTAAAAAGAAATAATACTTCTTGAGCATTATAGGCTTCATCTAATTCGGCTAACCAACGTTTTTTCCCTTGCATAATGACCGAAGATTGATCAAGATTAGACAACACTGATTTGCAAAAAGTAATCGCTAAATCACCGCTTGCTGGCTGGTTCTCAGCTAACAGTTGCAGGCTTTCTTGTTGAGCGTGATAATGCTTACGTAACCATACTAATTTTCGCCATTCTGCAATCATTGCACCAATCCCCACAAGGCTAACGATAAAAAATGAGACTGCAAAAGCAAAATAGATCCAATTCTTCATTTGCCAAGTATCTATAAGCCATTGAACAGATTGAGCCAGCACCGCAAAACTAAACAGCACTAACACGCCCAGTAAAACCCTTACCCAAAAACGAGACGGTTTAGCCATTTCATCAATGATCAATTCAACTTCACTTTCTTCAATCTCTTTTTCAATTTTTATATTGGCATGATCAAACTCTCGCTTAGGTTGATGAATATCTTGTTGAATTGGTATTTCTTGTTCAAAAATTCGTTTTTCCATTAGTTTTCTATCGCTTGAATAATGTGTTGTTTTAACTCTTCGTAGCCATGTTCTGTTTTTAGTATTTCAAATAAAGTTACCGCTTGTGGGTATTCTTTATCTAAATAACGCAGCCATTGCTTAATTCGTGCAACATGATAAAAGCCAGAATCTTGCTCATTTTCCATATTTACATACTGATATAACAGCTGTAAGACATTAGCCCATAACATTTTAGGTTCATTGAATTTAATGACACGGCTTAAATTAGGCACATTTAATGCTCCTCGTCCAATCATTAAATCTCGACAACCTGTCACCGCTAAACATTGTTGAGCCGATGAAAAATCCCAAATTTCACCATTGGCAATAACGGGGATATGCAATTTTTTCCGAATTTCACCGATTGCCTGCCAATTAATACGTTCGGCACGATAACCATCTAATTTAGTTCGCCCATGTATAGTGATTTCATTTGCTCCCGCTTGTTGCACCGCATCGGCAATTTCAAAGCTGTACTCGTAGGAATCCCAGCCTAATCGAACTTTAACAGAGACAGTCTGATCAGCAGGTACGGCTTCTCGCATTGCCTTAGTTGCTCGATAAATTAAATCAGGTTGCTTTAATAATGACGCGCCACCATTACTGCCATTAACCGTTTTAGAGGGGCAACCACAATTCAAATCAACCCCAAACGATCCTAATTCCACAGCAAGCTGTGCATTTTCAGCAAGCCACTCTGGGTGTTGTCCTAAAATTTGCACCCTAACAGGCGTGCCTGAGAGTGTTCGCCCGCCTTGAAGTAATTCTGGACAAAGGCGATAAAACGCTTTTTTTGGTAACTTTTGATCAACCACTCGTACAAATTCTGATATACAGAGATCATACTCATTTACTGAGGTTAAAAGCTGACGAACAAAAGGATCTAACACGCCTTGCATAGGGGCTAGAATAACCCGTTGTTGCATAATTTTCACTAATCTAACCGCTTGTTAATAGGAAAATAAACGTCTATCTGGGCGAGCGATCAAATAAATAATCAATGCAGTCAAAGCCCCTAAGGTATCCGCTAACATATCTTTTTGAGCGTCCCAAATATCACCTTGCGAGCCTAAAAATTCTATACCTGCTGTACCACCTTCTTTCACTGCATATTGCCATTCAATAATTTCATAAGCAGCAGCAACAGACATAATAAAAAATAATGAGAAGAAAAAGGCAACACCTAAGCCGCATTTACGTTTACGTAATAGCCATTCCGCCATTGGGAAGCTGTAAAAACCAATAATATAATGGGCGACACGATCAAAATGGTTGCGATCTTCACCTAAAAATGGAGCTAAATACTGATTTGCCCAATCAAAAGGTACATTAGCAAAAGTATATTTCGCTCCAATTAAATGTAAAATTAACCATAAAGACATTAAAAAATAGGCAAGACCGCTAAATTGAAAGTGTCTGTAAGTTAGACAAAGTAAGCCAAATACAACAAAGATTGGCAACGTTTCTGCATACCAAACCGCTCGATCTATCGGATTTAGCCCTGACCATAAGGATAATATAATTACCACAATAGCAAGAAATAGTGGCACGATATGGGAACGAGGCTGCATTATCTCCAACCTCTCGCTTTATTAATCAAATCATATGCAGCCTGAATTTGCTGTGCTTTTTCTTTAGCCACTTCCATCATTTCTGGTGGAAGCCCTTTTGCAACTAATTTATCTGGGTGATGTTCATTCATCAACTTACGATAAGCTCGTTTAACTGTTGTTTGATCATCATTAGCATTAACTCCTAAAACACTATAAGCATCGTCTAATGTTGGGCCACTACGATTTTGTTGGCTGTAACGATGATAAGATTGTTCTTGTGAACGCTGATAGCTACTTTGCTGATAGTTTTCTTGCTGCTGGTAATAGCCTGAGCGAAAACGTTGCGCGGCTGCGACCATTGCTAACATTTGATCAAACTGAGAACGAGACATTCCCAACGTTTCTGCAATAGTAAATAAAATCTGTTGTTCCGATTGCTCCAATACACCATCTTGCACTGCGGCTTGCATCTGAACCTCAACAAAAAATCGCAATAAATCATTACGCTGACCACAAGCTTCACGAAATTCTCTAATGGCTTGGCGTAATGGAAAATCAATCTCTTTACCTAACTGAAAGGCTTTTTGAGCAAGCTGTCTATGTGCTTCATCAAGATTCATTCTTGCCATTAAACTACGAGCAAGCTGAATATCATCTTCCGTTACACGTCCTTTCGCTTTAGAAATATGCCCAAGTACAGCAAATGTGGTTTGCATAAAGAGAGACTGGCGAGTTAAAGCCTTTCCAAAAACAGAAGAAGAAACCGAACCTAATTCATATAATTTCTTATCCGCCCAATGTCCTATTGCTAACCCGAGTAAGCCACCAAAAAAACCACCTAAAAATTTATAGCCTAGAAAAAATCCAAGCAGTTTACCAACAAATTGCATTATAAATCCTATTTCACAGGAAATTCTACCTTAGCCTATTTTAACGGATTTATCCGAGAAATCGGAAAAAATAATATAGAAAATAGCATAAAAAAATAAAGCCCCAAATAATTGGAGCTTTATATAAAGTAATAAGTTTTAAATCAAAATCTTATTTATATTCTAATACTGCACGACGATTTTTCGCGTAATCTGATTCTGTATGACCTAACACTGCTGGTTTTTCTTCACCATAAGAAGTTGTTTCAACACCCGTTGCACCTTTAGATGCTAAGTAGTTTTGTACTGCATTTGCACGACGTTGGCCTAATGCAATATTGTACTCTGGTGTACCACGCTCATCAGTATGGCCTGCAACAATTACACCTGCTTTAGATGCATTTAAATATGCAGCATGAGCATCTAATAAATTACGGTATTCACCTTCAACAGAATAACTATCAAAACCAAAATACACAGTATTATAACGAGTTTGTAAATCTTGAGCAGATAAACCACCAAAATTCTGACCAGCCATATCTGCTGCTGTATTTGCCATATTTGCGTTTGCATTAGCATTTGCTTTATCGCTAGAACTGCTACATGCAGCTAAAATAAAAGCGGGTGCTGCGATCATTAACACTTTAGCTAGTTTTTTCATTATTGTTTTCTCCAAAAAGAATTATTGTTTAGTCAAATACGGTGACCAAGCAGGGAATTTATATTGTCCACCTGCTCCTGGCAAGTTAGCTTTAAATCGCCCATCTGCTGACACCAATTGTAGCACTTTGCTCACACCTTTGGTAGAGCTGTAAATAACCATTGTTCCATTTGGCGAAATACTAGGACTTTCATCTAAAAACGTTGAACTTAAAACCTCTGTGCTACCAGAAGCCAAATCACGTTTTACAATTTTATCACCAGAAACCATGATTAAATTTTTGCCATCTGCGGATACTTTTCCACTACCATTACCGCCGATTAAACCTACGCCGCCACCAGAAGCTCCCATACGGAACACCTGAGGAGAACCATTACGATCAGAAGTAAATAAAATTGAACTGCCATCTGGCGACCAACTCGGCTCAGTATTGTTTCCCGCACCACGAGTTAATTGACGAGGCGTTCCACCATTTACCCCTGTAACATAAATATTTAATAAACCATCTTGATTTGATGCAAAAGCAATTAAAGATCCATCAGGAGAAAATGCAGGTGCACCATTATGCCCTTTTAATGCTCCAACAACTTTACGAGCACCTGAACGCAAATCCTGAACAACTACTTGCGCTTTTTTATTTTCAAAAGTTACGTACGCTAATTTTGAACCATCTGGCGACCAGTCTGGAGACATTAGCGGTTCTTTACTGCTGACGACATTAAATGCATTAAAACCATCATAATCAGCAACTTTTAACTCATAAGATGACACACCACGCTGTACAACATAAGCAATTTTAGTTCTAAATGCCCCTCGAATTTGAGTTAATTTTTCAAATACTTGATCACTTACTGTATGTGCACCAAAACGCATTTGTGTTGCTGGAACATTAAATGAGCCTTGAGCTAATACAGCCGCTGGTGTACTTAATGTATCTACCAACTGATAAGCAATATTATACCCATTACCTACGGCAGAGACTTGTCCAACCACTACTGTATCAACACCAAGATCTGTCCAATTTTGAGAATTAATTTCAGCAGCGGATCCTGGTTGTTCTTTCATTGAAGTAACGGGAACGGGACTAAATTTTCCACTATTACGCAAATCACTACTAATAATTTGTGCAACTTCTGGTGCAACACCAATTCCTTTAAAAGGAACAACTGCAATAGGTTGTGCTGAATTTATTCCTTCATCAATTGCAATCACTACATCAGACTCCGCTCTAGTAAAACTAGAAAACAGTAACACCGATGCGGTTAATATTACTTGGCTATACTTTTTTAGATCCATTAATAAATCCTTATGTTATTGAATTTTCAAACTAAATCGTAATTCAGGCGATTTATATCTTTCGTAAACTTGATCATTTGGTGCTGGTGGTACTGTTTTAGTTGCTACAATTGCATTAACTGCTGCTCGACAAATATCTTCCGGACCAGCAAGAACTTGATAATTACTAATTTGGCCATTCCTTGCAATAAACAAACGAACTCGACATTCTCTTCCTCTAAAATTGTCTTCCACTCTATAAACTCGTGCAATTTTTTTCTTAATTAAATTTTCATAAGCCTTATCTACAGCACTACCATTACCCACGCTTTTAGCATTACCCGATCCTTGTGCGCCTGCTGAATTTTTATTTCCACCACTTGCACCGATTTCACCACTATTTAAAAAGTCATCTAATGCCTTATTTTGTTTAGCTTTGGCCGCTTTTTCTTTCGCTTCTTTTTCTGCTTTAAGTTTGGCTTCTTTCTCGGTTTTTTCTTTTGCCTCTTTTTCTGCTTTAAGTTTAGCTTCCTTCTCGGCTTTTTCTTTTGCCTCTTTTTCTGCTTTAAGTTTAGCTTCCTTCTCGGCTTTTTCTTTTGCCTCTTTTTCTGCTTTAAGTTTAGCCTCTTTCTCGGCTTTTTCTTTTGCCTCTTTTTCTGCTTTAAGTTTAGCCTCTTTTTCTGCCTTAAGTTTGGCTTCTTTCTCGGCTTTTTCTTTTGCCTCTTTTTCTGCTTTAAGTTTAGCTTCTTTCTCGGCTTTTACTTGCTCTTGAATAGCCTGCTTTTGTGCCCCCGCTTTTGCTTTTTGATCTTTTTCAGCCTGTTTAGCTATGGCTTCTAATCGTTTTGCTTCGGCATCTGCTTTCAAGCGGGCTAATTCTGCCTCTTTTTTACGAGTTTCTTCTTTTTTCCGTAATTCTTCTTGCAAGGCTTGCTGACGTTGTTGTTCTTTTAAACGCTTTTCTTCTTGCTGACGTTTTTGCTCTTCCAACTTTTGTTCTTGTAATTTTTTCTGTTGAACTAAAGCAATTGATTTTTCTTGTTTTTGAGCAACCGTTTCTTCTGGAATAACGTCTAATTGTTCTTCTTTTATTTCTTCTTTTGACTTAGATTGATTTGCTTTTTTATTCTGTTTTACCAAATTATAAGCGTCTGCAACTTGTGCGGTATCAACCATTACCGCTTCAAATTCTTCTGTTTCCCCTCCATTTCCACCAGCTGAAGGTTGTAGAATTGGACGAGTGAATAAAGCACCTAGCACAATCAAGCCAATTAAGACTAAATGCAATAAAATTGACACAATAATTGCCAATTCTAATCTATTATTATTCCCTTTCACCCAGCTATCCTTGTGCTTTATTTTCCTTGAGTCATCAAACCAACTGATTTGATTCCTGCATCTTTTAACAATGAAATCCCCTTCATTACTTCCTCATAGGGAACATCTTTTCCACCAGCAACTAAGAAAAGCGTATTATTATCTTTTTGAAAAGCTTCAGCAGAATAGTTAACAACATCTTGTTCCGTTAAATAGCCTTGTTCATTCACTTGAATATAATTGCCATCTATTTTCAACTTGAATAATCCTATTCCTGCTATTTCCAAAATAACAGGAATTTTATCTTCATTTGACACTGACTGACTATGACTTTCTTCAGGTAAATCAACTTCTACACTCTGACTAATAATTGGAGCTGTAGCCATAAAAATTAGCAGTAATACAAGCAATACATCAAGAAATGGGACAATGTTGATTTCAGATTTGATGTCATTACGTTTACGGCGACGATAAGACATAGTTCCCTCTTATAATTTATCTATGAGATCTACCTATACAAGCGGTTAGATCAATTAAAACTTTGCGATTTCTATTTTTTAGTAAATGCTTGACGATGCAAAATTGAAGTAAACTCATCAATAAAATTCACATAATTTTGCTCTAATTTTGCGACTTGTAAATTTAGCCTGTTATAAGCCATTACAGCTGGAATTGCTGCAAATAAGCCAATTGCAGTGGCAATAAGTGCTTCTGCAATACCTGGTGCAACAGATTGCAATGTTGCTTGTTTTACTGCAGTAAGCCCCATAAATGAGTGCATAATTCCCCATACTGTTCCAAATAAGCCAATATATGGGCTAATTGAACCTACTGTAGCTAAAAACGGAATATAATTTTCGACCTGTTCCACTTCTCGGTTTAATGCTAAATTCATTGCACGGGTCGAGCCTTGAATAACAGCATCAGGAGAGCCCGTATTAAGCTGCTGCAAACGGTTATACTCTTTAAATCCAACATAAAAAATTTGTTCTGAGCCTGCTAGCACTTCACGGCGTTTTTCCAACCCATCACTTAAACGGTGTAAATCTTCTCCAGACCAAAAACGGTCTTCAAACGCTAAAGACTCTTTTTTAGCTCGGGCTAGTACTTTACTGCGTTGAATAATAATCGCCCAAGAAATAATTGAGAATGCAATTAAAATAAAAATTACCACTTTCACCACAATACTGGCTTCTAAAAAGAGCGATAATAAATTAAATTCAGTTGGCATTTAAAACTCCAAAATTAGTAAATTTTTGTTAAATTAGACCGCTTGTAATGCCTGATAAATAGAAAATGGCATTTTTATTGGTTTCATTTTTTGCAAATCAACCGTTGCAACAAGCACTTTTGCCAAGCTTAAACAACGGTCTGCTTTCCATAGAAATTGTTCAAAAACAATACTTGCTTTTCTTATTTCTGTTATTTTTGTTTCAACAATCAATTGATCATCTAGACGTGCAGCTTCTTTATAGTCAATCTCTAGGTGTTTGACAACAAAAGCAACATGTTGTGCCAATAATTTCTGTTGTGAAAATCCTAAAGAGCGTAAATATTCAGTCCTAGCTCGCTCAAAAAAATTAAGATATTGAGCGTGATAAACTACCCCACCTGCATCTGTATTTTCATAATACACTCTAATTGGAAAATTCATTATCAATACCTAGATTTACTAACAAAAATGTCTAAAAACTAGACGATAGTTATTCGATATTGTAGAGAGAGAAAAGTTATTGTGCAAGCTCTTTCAACTTTATATTGTGAAAAAGTCTCAGAACTTGCAGAAAAATCTTATTTAGCTAAAACAAGATAAAAGATTGAAGGGATAATGATTAAATAACCTACTATTGGCATAAAAATCATTCTAAACAATGCTGTACGAATTTCAAATCCAATTCCATGAATCCACAATATTGCCATTCCATAAAAAACAAGTATAGCCAAATAAGGAATAGTACCGCCAAAATGATGAGCAAAAGTTGCTGAATTCAATATAATTAATACGAACATTGCTGTTGCTAAGATAAAAGAAAGGGCTTTTAGCCAGCCCTTTCTTGTCATTTTATACAGAAAATTGATCATTCTTACTCGTCAAATTTACCTGTTTTTTCAACGCTAATGGTAATTACTGTTGCAAACAATACAGCAAGTAAAACACCCAATACCCAAGTTACATAAAACATAACAGCTCCTTAATATAAAGTTGCGTTATTGCTTTCGATAAATTTAGCATCAAGACGACCATACATCTTAATGTAGCTCCAAATCGTATAAGAAAGCACCATTGGTACGAATATACATGCAACAATGAACATTACATGTAATGTATTATGGCTTGCTGTTGCATCCCACATTGTTAAGCTCATTTCTGGGTGAGAAATTGATGGCATTACAAATGGGAACATTGATACGCCTGCAGTTAAAATAACGCCTGCTAACATCAATGATGAACTAAAGAAAGCAAAACCATTTTTATTCGCTTTAGAAGCAATGATAGTTAATAAACCACCTACAACCGCTAATGCAGGAACAACCCAAAGGATTGGCATTTCTGCATAATTTTTAAACCAAGCACCCGCTTCTACAGCAACGGTCTTCGTTGTAAAGATAGATAGTCCATTATGATCCATTGTGCTTGTTACAATAAAGCCATCTTTAAAATATAGCCACGCACCTGCAACAATGAAGGTAACTAGTGTAAGCAACGCTGTTAATTGTGCCATGGCTCTTACACGATTACGCAATTCACCCGTTGTTTTCATTTGTAGCCAAGTTGCACCTTGTGTTACCAACATCATCAAACTAACTACACCACAAAGTAGAGCAAATGGATTAAGCAATCCAAAGAAACTACCCGTATATTTCATTTGATATAAGTTATTATACTCAAAAGGAACACCTTGCAATAAGTTACCGAAAGCGACGCCAAAGACAACAGTTGGAACAAAACCACCAATGAATAGTCCCCAATCCCACGCACTACGCCATCTTTGATCATCAATTTTAGCACGATACTCAAATCCAACCGGACGGAAGAATAAAGCCGCTAAGACCAAGATCATTGCAATAAAAAATCCAGAAAAAGACGTTGCATAAACTGTTGGCCATGCCGCAAAAATTGCACCGCCCGCAGTTAATAACCAAACTTGGTTACCATCCCAATGTGGTGCAATTGAATTAATCATAATACGGCGTTCTACATTGCTTTTACCAATAACAGGTAATAGGATTAATACTCCCATATCAAAGCCATCAGTAATTGCAAAGCCAATTAACAATACGCCAATTAAAATCCACCAAATAAAGCGTAGAACTTCATAATCTAACATTGTTTACTCCTACTTATTTTGCAGATTGTTCAAAATAATAACGACCTGTTTTTAATGCACTTGGACCTAAACGACCATATTTAAACATTAAATACATTTCTGCTACTAAGAACAATGTGTACAATCCACATAATAGCCCAATTGAAATATAGAGATCCGTTGTTGTTAATAACGAATTACTTACCCCTGTTGGCAATACATTGTACACAGCCCACGGCTGACGGCCATATTCTGCCAAGAACCAACCGCTCTCAATTGCAATCCAAGGTAATGGGATACCCCATAATAATGCTTTTAATACGATAGGTTTTGTTCCCACTGTACCACGTAGATTTTGAATAAATGCTAATCCGATTAATAATAACATTAATCCACCAGCAGCCATCATACTACGGAATGCCCAGAAAGTTGGACCTACTTTAGGAATTGTGCTATCTGCTGCTTTTTGAATCTGCTCTTCTGTCGCATCAACAACTTTATCGGTATAAGCTTTTAACAATAACCCAAAACCAAGATCTTTTTGTGCAACTTTAAATGCTTCTTTTTCTTCAGCAGTATAATTTCCTGAACGTAGTTTTTCCAATAGCGAATAAGCCACTATACCATTACGTACACGCTGTTCATTTTCAACACGAAGCTCTCTTAAACCTCTAATTTGTTTATCAAACGAACGAGTTACGATAATACCTGCTGCATAAGGTAGCTCAATAGCAAAATCATTTTTTAGCTCTGCAGTGTTTGGAATCGTAATTATATTCCAAGGTGCTGGTGCTGGAAGTGTTTCAAACTCCGCTTCCATTGCTGCTAATTTTACAGGTTGGGCTTTACCAATCTCATAACCAGATTCATCACCCATCATTAAAACAGACAAGATAGCAACTAAACCAAAACTTGCTCCAACAGAAAATGAACGACGAGCAAAGCCTAAATCTCTACCTTTTAAAATATAGTAAGCACTAATACCTAATACGAAAATAGCCCCACAAGTATAGCCTGCTGTAACGGTGTGTAAGAATTTAGTTTGCGTTACTGGATTTAATACAAGTTCAGAAAAACTTGCCATCTCCATACGCATAGTTTCAACATTGAATTCTGACCCCACCGGATTTTGCATCCAACCATTCGCAACTAAGATCCATAATGCAGAGAAATTAGAACCAAATGCTACCGCAAATGTTGCCATTAAATGTTTTGCTTTAGATAAACGATTCCAACCAAAGAAGAAAAGCCCAACAAATGTTGATTCTAAAAAGAATGCCATTAAGCCTTCAATAGCTAATGGAGCTCCAAAAATATCACCCACATAGTGAGAATAATAAGACCAGTTCGTACCAAATTGGAATTCCATTGTAATCCCAGTTGTTACCCCTAAAGCAAAGTTAATACCAAATAACTTACCCCAGAACTTGGTCATATCTTTATACACTTCTTTACCTGTCGTTACATAAAGTGTTTCCATTACAACAAGAACGAATGAAAGCCCTAATGTTAAAGGTACAAATAAGAAGTGGTAAAGTGCAGTTAATGCAAACTGCAACCGTGAGAGTTCAACAACGTCTAACATCTCAAACCTCTATGTATATACTAGTTCAAATTATCGATTACAAAACAATAGTAATCACCCAAAAATAAAAATTGATCTGGCTATCCACAAGCTACCGAGATCGCAATCTATATTCTACTCTCAAATGTAAAATTAAAAAATAGCAAACCTCTCATATCTATAATATATTAGACCTATTATTCAAATATCTAAGTAGGCCACCCCGTTTATTTGATATAAATCAAGATGTTATTGTTAGTGAAACACATAAAATTAACTATTTTAAGCTAATAAATTGCCCATTATTGATTTTATGATAAAAGTATAATGACTTGTTTACATTTATTTAGTAAAATCTAAAAAATTTTAGCTCAGCTTAAGAGAACAATTATGAAAAACAGATATTTTCCAGCCATATTGCTAATGAGTGGCTTATTGCCTCTAGCAATGAACAGTACTGCTTCTGAGCTGAGGACTTCATCACTCGCTGCAGTAAAAACACAAAGTACTGCTCATAATATTGCACAGCAATGCCAGCTACTCTTTAAAGAAGGGGATAAGCTTATTTTAGAAGCTGCAAAACAACCCGGCACACATATTCAAGTGAAAAGAATGAAAGATAAGCTAACCTCATCTAAACAACAAATCTTAAAAATGGATATGGTAATGCAACAAAAAAGTTGCAATAAAGGCTTGACAGCTTTAAATACTTTAAAACAAAAATACTAATTACTGCTATAGAATCGATAAATCCAAATAACTACACAAACTCTTTTATAGCAGCTTTTATAGCAAGCGGTGGCTTCCAAATTATTTTTACATTCAGAAAATAAAAAATCCTACATTTATTGTAGGATTTTTTATTTTAACATTGTAATTATTTTTCAGAAGTAACCGCTTCAGGTAATGAGTAGATTGGTGTTTCTTTTACTTCTACTTGTACTTCCTTTAAATTCTCTTCACGAATTTTAGCCACTAATTCTGCGTCATGTAAATTTTCTGCCACATACAACGCCATTGTACGGTCATTGGCATTACATTCTTGATGAGCAAGTAACTGTTCAAAATAAGGTTTAGCTTTCTCAAATAATCCCTCTCTTGCATATAGATAACCTAAAGCTCGAGCATAATCATCTACATAATTCTCTTTTGCTTTATTTGAACGTTTTGCTAAAATTTTCAACAATTTACTATTTTCAGTCACTTGTAAATGAGTTAATTCAATAAATAGACCCTGCAGCTGTTCATCATCAAATTTCTTAACCGTTTCTAAAGCGATCTCTTCCGCTGATTGCTGATCATCACTTGCTAATAAACGTTTAATCAATGCAATACGTACATAAACAGAACGGCGGCGACTACTTGGCTGACTTTCCCACCATTTCAGCAATCCCTCTTGCCCTTCTTCATTCATTATTTCATCTAATAACCCATCGGTTGCTTGCTGTTTAAGCGCTTCAAATTCCTCCGCTAATAAGAAACTCCGTTGTCCAATTTCATCTAAGATGTTATCTAATGCTTTATAAGCTTTTGATTTTTGGTAAATTTCAATTGCTAATCGTAACCCATCTATATTATTCGGAGCCAACTCTAATAAGCTATCTACTGCACTACGAGCTGCAGGTAATTTTCCTTGTTGTAATAATAAACGAGTACGAGCTAATTCAACAACTATACTATTTGGGCCTGCAATTTTCACTGCTTCTATAAGATATTTATTGGCAGACAATTCATCGCCTTGCTGTTGTGCAGATTCGGCTGCTTTAATGAAATTTAACACAGGCTCATCAGAATATTTTGCATTTTTACTAATCAATTTTTCTGCTTTAGAATAATTACCCGCAGTCATCTGCATTAATCCTTCTAAAGTCTGCTTTTGTGCTTTTTTATGCTTACGATTACCAAACCATTGGTATGAATTACGACTTAAACGTAATAAACGAGTAACCACCCACTCAACAACATAAACAACTACCATTAACACTGCAAACAAAACAACTAGCATTACAATGCTCATTTCATAAACAGAATGTTCTGTTTCAATCCGAACATAACCTTGATTGCCCGATATATAAGGACCTAAGATCAATCCTGCCAGCACTAATAACATTAAAAAAAGAATACGAAACATAATCTACTCTCCCTTTTTCTCAGTGTCAGGCTCTCTTTCAGCCGGTGTAGTTTCAGGAACAGCCTCATTCGGTATTTCGATTTTCAACTGCTCAACATTTTTTCCTACTTTTAAGTCAAGTTTTTCAACAGATACTGAACGACGATTTAATTTCTGTTTTAATAAATCTAAGCTCTGTAATTTTGTTGGGGCATCAATATAAATAGATTGTTCAATCAAATCATCAATTTCTTTTAAGAAATTTTTTACTGATTCTGCCTGAACATCAAAATAGCTTCTTACCCAAGTACTTACAGCTTCAAGGGATTGTTTATACAATTCATTTTGCTGACGAGGTACAGAAAGAATTGCAATTTGCAAACGTAAACGGATATTCTCACGTAAGTAAATCTCTTGATTTGGGGCAATGAAAGCTTTATCTTGCACCTGTTTTTTATCGGTTACTCGAATAAAATGGCTCAAAAAAGAGTCTGCACTTTTCTCAATGTTTTTTTGCCAATCACCAATAGAATCACTGATATCTTCACTTTCTTTAGCGGCTAATTGCTCATTATCTAGCATTGGCATATCATCAACTAAGTTTGCTAATTGAGCTAAACGTTGCATTACATTGTCTTGATCAACTTGGTTCAAGCTCATTAAATTATTGAGATCATCTTTTAGTGCTGTGCGGATTGCTATCACTTGCGGATCAGATATTTGGTTAAGCGTATTATCTGCCTCAATCAATAAACTTTTCGCTGTTTCAATATCATAGTCAATTACAATTTTGCGCAATGCATTTGTCAGTAGGAAATCGGCATCAGACAGTAACCACTGTGTTGGTTCTGCTTTCAAAGTAGGATCTAATTTCTCTAATTGTGTTTGCAAACTATTTATTTGTTGCTCATAGTTGGCTTGTTGTTGTTTAAGCTGAGTAAATTGTTCAAGTGATTTTTGCTGCTCACTTTCTAATTTGGCAATTTGTGCTTTTTCTACATCAAATGTAGGTATTTCTGCCCCCCCTTGAACACCTGTTCCACGCCCTTCTAATGCACTAAGTTGTTGTTTCACTGTAACAAGTTGTTGCTCTGTTTCGCTAAATTTTTGCTGACCAAAAAAATAACCTGCACCGCCCACGCCTAAAGCAACCAACAATGCTAATAAAGAAATTGCAGTACCGCCGGATGATTTTTTTACCACTTCAGTTTGTGGGGTATTTACTGCTTGTTCTTGCGATTCTTCTGTTGAGATAGTTTCTTCTACCACGTTTGCTTCCTCATTTTGATTGCTTAACGTTATCGGTTCTGATGGTGATGTAAAATTCTGTGCTGATTCAACCGCTTGTTCTACTAATACTTCACTCTCACCTGTTGATGTAGACTGCCTTGTATCAATTAAATCTTTGCCTTTACTGCGCTTAGCCATAATTTCCTACCTTATCTAAAGTTAAGATCCCTAATATTGTCTTAAGCAGACTACTGTTATCTGCCTTTTCTGAAATATGAATGCAGTTTGGTTGCCAACCCAACTGTATTGCTGATTGAGCAATACGTTTGCTAACAACAATTAAATTGCAACCAAGTAACCATGGATGATCCGATTCTAGCGTATTTTTTCGTAAACTTGTTAAAATTTCATTACTTGTTGCAACAATTGTATCAATTCCCGCTCGTTTCGCTAAACTAATTTTTTCACCTAAATTCTCTTTCAATGGAAGACGGCGATAACATTCAATAGTTCTAATTTCCGCCCCTCTTAATTGAGCTTGTTGTGCAAACAACTCTCGCCCAGTATCTGCCCGTAAAACCAACACGCTTTTATTGGTCAGATCTTGTAACTCAGATAAATTTAGTAATCCCTCACTTGATGCAGAATGTAGTGGGTAACGTACCGCTTGTTCTGATTTACTTGCCAAATAGTTTGCTGTACTTTCCCCTACGGCTAAATAACGCAGATCGCTTCGCCAACGAAATCCTGTTTCTATTAATGTTTGATGAGCAAAATCTACTGCACTTTTTGATACTGGAAAAAGATAATCTCCTGCATTTAGAGCAGATAATTGCGCAGGGAAATTTGGTAATTCATCACCAGCCTCTATACGAAAAAGTGGTTGATGAATAGCAAAAATATGATGTACCCTCAACATCTCAACAAGCTGCTGTCCCCGATAATCGGGACGAGTAACTAATACATTCATTTACATTTATTCAGATTGATAAACTGCTTGTAAAATATCGCCAGCTCCTTGAGCTAACAGTTTTTCTGCAATCTCAATGCCTAACTCTTCTGCCTTATCAATATGTGCAGAACCTTCTGCTCGAATGACTGCTGAACCATCTAATGCTCCAACTAACGCTCGTAAATAAAGCTGTTCATCTTCTAATTCAGCAAATCCTGCGATCGGAACTTGGCAGCCACCTTGTAAACGCTTATTCATTGCTCGTTCAGCAATAACACAATAAGCTGTTGGTTGATGATTTAATGCTCGAACATACTGTAAAACACGCTCATCATTTATACGAGTTTCTATTCCCACAGCTCCTTGTCCAACAGCAGGTAAAGACACTGTCGTTTCAATCAAATTACGAATGCGATTAGAAAGGCCTAAACGAATCAGACCCGCTGCGGCTAAAATAATAGCATCATATTCACCACTATCTAATTTTGCTAAACGTGTACCAACATTGCCTCGTAACGATTTCACTTGCAAATGAGGATACTGTGCAATTAGCTGACATTGACGGCGTAAACTTGATGTCCCTACCACTGCGCCTGCTGGCAAATCTGCTAGGCTATTGTGATGATTAGAAACAAACGCGTCTCGTGGATCTTCCCGCTCACAAATAACCGCTAATCCTAATCCATCAGGAAAACTCATTGGCACATCCTTCATTGAATGAACAGCCAAATCTGCCCGCCCCTCCAACAAAGCAAGCTCTAATTCTTTAACAAATAAGCCTTTTCCTCCAATTTTGGCTAAGGGAGTATCAAGAATAATATCGCCTTTCGTTACCATGGTAACTAATTCAACGGAGAGTTGAGGGAAACGTTGCTCTAAGGCATTTTTTACAAAATTGGCCTGCCATAATGCTAAGGGGCTTTGACGAGTTGCAATTCGGAGAATATCTTTCATTAGGCTAATTGGTTCTGAGATAAAAATGTTACTATGCTATCATTTTTTAGCTTAACTACCAAAATTAAAATTGTATAAATATGATAGTTAAAAAGCCCACTAAACAAGCGGGCATTTAACTCTAATTTTGCTACATAACCACAACATCAAACTGATCTTGATTATAGTAAGATTCTACTTTGATCTCGACTTTCTTACCGATAAATACTTCGAGCTCTGCTAACAATGCGTGAGATTCTTCATTGATCAAATACTCCGCTACCAATCTTGAAGCATACACAACATAACGTTGTGCGGAATAAAGATGATCAACCCGTACAATTTCACGCAGAATTTCATAGCAAAGGGTTTCTACTGTCTTAATTGTTCCTCGACCATTACAGGATAAACAATCACTACATAATATACGCTCTAAACTTTCACGAGTACGTTTACGAGTCATTTCGACTAAACCAAGCTGAGTAAAACCATTTACATTGGTTTTGACCCGATCACCCTTCAATGCCAATTCTAATGACTCTAAAACCCACTGACGATGCTCTTCTTCAAGCATATCAATAAAATCAATTACAATAATTCCCCCCAAATTACGCAAGCGTAGTTGGTGAGCAATCGCTTGTGTTGCCTCAATATTGGTATTAAAAATCGTATGAGCTAAATTTCGATGCCCAACAAATGCCCCTGTATTGACATCAATTGTCGTCATCGCTTCCGTTTGTTCAATAATCAGATACCCGCCTGATTTTAGATCTACTCGTTTATCTAATGCTTTTTGAATGCCATTTTCTACTTGGTAAGTATCAAAAATAGGCAAATCGCCTTCATATAAACTGACATTTTCGGTCAGCTCGGGCATAAACTCGGTTAAAAATTCTTTGACCTGTTCATAAGTAATTGTTGAGTCAATCTGAATAGCTTTAAGATGTGTGCCAACAAAGTCTCTTAAAACCCGTTGAGCCAACGCTAATTCACCATATAACATTGATTTTGTTGGTAATTTTACTTTACGATCTAACACTTTCCGCCATAATCGCTTCAAAAATGCCATATCTTGTTGCAAACTCTCTTCGCAGACATCTTCTGCGGCTGTTCGCACAATAAACCCACCTAATTCATCGCAATAAGGCTCAACAATCGCTTTTAGCCTCTCACGTTCAACTTCACTTTCAATCCGTTGCGAAACCCCAACGTGACTATTTTCAGGCATAAAAACTAAATAGCGAGAAGGCAAAGTGATATCCGTAGTAAGCCTTGCTCCTTTTGTGCCTAATGGATCTTTTACAACTTGCACTACAATATCTTGCCCTTCCCGTACTAATTCACTAATATTTTTGACGATAAATTGCTTTTTTTCATTTTCATCAACGCATTCAGTATGGGAAACAATATCGGAAGCGTGCAAAAAAGCTGCTTTTTCTAAGCCAATATCTACAAAAGCGGACTGCATTCCAGGCAAAACACGGGTTACTTTTCCTTTATAGATGTTTCCAACAAGCCCTCGCTTTGCCTCTCGTTCTATATGTACTTCTTTTAATAGTCCATTTTCCACCAAAGCAACTCGAGTTTCACTCGGGGTAACATTTACTAGCAATTCTGATTGAACCATTTTCTTTTCCATTTATATATCAACTATTCTTATTAGAAACAGCAAAATTCTATCACTACAAGCGGTCAATTTTAGAATATTTTTACGAAATATGTCGGCTCTTTCACTTTTAACTAGAATTTGCTACTCTTTCTCGAAATTTTGCTCCATTCTTTTAACGAGATAACCCAATGACAACAGATCAAACATTTATTACAGGTAAAGATGCTTCCCTTGAAAATAGCATTGAGAATTTCCAAACTAAACTTACCGCTTTAGGCTTTAATATTGAACAGGCCTCGTGGCTCAACCCTGTTCCAAATGTATGGTCGGTACATATTCGTGATAAAGACTGCCCTCAATGTTTCACAAATGGTAAAGGAGCAACTCAAAAAGCTGCACTCGCCTCTGCTTTAGGAGAGTTTTTTGAACGTCTTTCTACTAACTATTTTTGGGCAGATTTTTATTTAGGTAATCAGATAGCAAATAGCGATTTCGTACACTACCCCACCGAAAAATGGTTTGAAATTGAAGATGAAACAACACTACCAAGCGGTATTTTAGATCCTTTTTTATGTCATTTTTTTGATCCCAACAATGAGCTTACACCCGATCTCTTAGTCGATCTGCAATCGGGTAATGAGGCTCGAGGTATTGTTGCTTTACCTTATATCCGCCAGGCTGACCAACAAACCGTTTATATCCCACAAAGCATTATTGCTAATCTATTTGTTTCCAACGGAATGTCCGCAGGTAACAGCAAAAATGAAGCCCGTGTACAAGCACTATCTGAAATTTTTGAACGCTACGTTAAAAACCGTATTATCACAGATGCGATTAGCTTGCCTGAAATTCCAAGTGCAGTTATTGACAACTACCCAACCATTAAAGCCTCTATTCAGAAATTAGAAGATGAGGGCTTTCCTATTCTCTGCTACGATGCCTCTCTTGGTGGGGAATTCCCTGTAATTTGTGTCGTGCTACTCAACCCAAATAATGGCACAAGTTTTGCTTCTTTTGGTGCACACCCTAACTTCCAAGTTGCATTTGAGCGTACCGTAACTGAATTATTACAAGGCCGTAGCTTAAAAGATTTAGATGTATTCGCCTCCCCCTCTTTCCACAATGAAGATGTTGCCGAGCACGCTAATTTAGAAACCCATTTTATTGACTCAAGCGGTCTGATTTCATGGGATTTATTCAAATCAGAGGCTGATTATCCTTTCGTTCATTGGAATTTTTCTGGCACGACCGAACAAGAATTTGATAATTTAATGGCTATTTTTAATAAACACGACCAACCTATTTATATCATGGATTATGAACATTTAGGCGTTTATGCTTGCCGAATTCTTGCCCCAGGAATGTCAAATATCTATCCTGCTGATGATCTTATTTATGCCAATAATAATATGGGAATGCAATGGCGTGAAATTCTGCTTGATCTCCCTCATTTCCACCACGATCGTGAAACTTACCAAGAATTACTTGATGAGTTAGACGAACAAAGTATTGATGATATGACGCGTGTACGAGAATTTTTAGGGATTGTGGCAGACAAAGATTCCGCTTGGCAGCATTTACGCATTGGCGAATTAAAATCAATGCTACATCTTGCCATTGGAAATTTAGAAGACGCATTAGACTGGGCAAATTGGACGCTCAATATGAACGCCAGTGTTTTTAATGCTGAACAAAGTAACTACTACCGTTGCTTAATCAATTCCCTCGAACTTTTCCTTGATGAAAACCGAAATCCAGAGCAATACCGTATGGTATTTGAGAAAATGTATGGTAAAGAGGGCGTAGCACAAGTATGGTCAGCTATTCAAGGAGACAATCCATTCCACAGCTTACAAGCTACCGATGAATGTTTAAACGGTTTCACTGCTCACCAAAAATTATTAACTGCTTATCAAAAACTACAACGGGCAAAAGTAAATCCTCTCACCCGTTAATCAAACAAGCGGTCAAATTTCACTAATTATTTGTAAAATAATCACCAAAAATGACCGCTTGATAGTTATTTTTGCTCAAAGGCTTTCCGAGCATCATAATCATTGATAAATTTATCAAAACCTAATGAAAGGATTTTATTTATGAAGGCACTAACTTCACTTAATGACGCAATAAATTTTGATGTTCTCATCGTTGCTGTATAGTCTTTATCTAACAGAACAGAATTATCTTTTGACTTAAGAATTTTATAATTAATTTGATAAAGCCAATCAACATTAATTCCTATATCATCAACCTTGAATTTTTTCACCTTCCCTTCTAAAGTAATTTTTCCATTTCCCAAATCCACACCACTATGGTGAAGCTCCAATGCAGTTGTCTTTTTGGCTAATTCAGCAATCGGTGTATCAATAATAAATGATCCTATTGCAGTATTTTCAATCTGATTAGATTTTGCAATCCCTAAAGTTTCTGGAACATAGGAAAACTTACCTATATTCACTGAAGTATCTACTCTTACATAATTTTGTGGAACATAAGACGATGTCGTAATTACTTGACCTGAACAAGCTGTTAATAAAAGACCAATAGAACCAATAAAAATAAAAGCTAATAATTTTTTCATAATTGTTCCTAAATGCAAAAAAAGCAATTCATATTTAAAATGAACTGCTTAAAATAAATTATTGTTTTTTACCGCCAAAGCTTATATCAAGGTTGCTATTATTATCAAATTTAACTATGCCGGCTGCTTCTTTTGCTCCTTCCCCAGATAATATTCCTTTATACTGACCGCCATTATTCCCAAAAACACTGGCTTTACCTGAAAAATCTGCACCTGATAAATTTCCTTTATGTAAAGTAATATCACGTCTTAATTCATCACCATTGAAAACTGAAAATTTGATAGAGCCATCAACAGTTTTTGCACCAAAATCTACATTTAATGTAGTTATTCCTCCTTTTTGAATACCATTATCCTGTCCACTTAACCAAACGGCATCACCTTTGTACGTTGCAAAACCCGATTTTGGAATATCAGTTGCTTTTTCACCTTGATAACGTAGCTCTCTAAATGTCTCAGCATCATTGACCCAAAGACCATAAAAAGAACTATCATTATTTTGACCAAAAATCTTCCCTTCTTTCGTTTTTCCACCAACTGTGCCTTTATCGCTAATAGATAAATTAATTTTTTCTCCATCAGGCGTTTTTGCAGTTCCTGCACCCGATCCGCCGCCACCACAAGCTGAAAGAGCAATCATTGAAGTAATCAGTGAAGCTAATTTTAAGAGTTTCATTTTTTTCTCCTTAGATAGATGAAATAAGTATTTTTTACGAAGTTTACTCAATGATAGAGTAATGAGCAAAATATACACTTCGTAAGAGATAAATACAAGAGTAGAAATAACGAAAAATATCAATCATTGAGTAATATTAAATAAGTGATATAAGTAATGACAAAATTCTTGGCGAGTGATGTGGATTTAGCCATCGGTAGAAGGATTGTTCAAAGACGGCGTGAAATGGGGCTAAGTGGCGAAGCTCTTGCGGAACAGATTGGCGTTTCCCAACAACAATTCTCTCGCTATGAGCGGGGAGCAACAAAAATCAATGTAGCACATTTAGTTAATATTGCGGTTATTTTGAATACGCCCATTAGCTGGTTTTTCGCTGATAGCAAAGCCGAAAATTTAACATTTTCAAATCAAGAACATTACGTTCCTATTCGTAATGACATATTAAAACAACGACTAGATTTTCATTGGGCAAAATTAAATAATGAGCAAAAACGTAATTTAGTTAATTTTTTAGATTCCATCAATAAATAACATAATTATGAGAAGAGCAAGCGGTGAGTTCGCTTAAAATTTTATAGTTCATTTGCAAATTTTATAGAAACCCTACCGCTTTTACGCTTTTTTATAAACTCTCCCCGTTACCTTTGAATTTAGGCTATAATGATTGCATTTTGCAAATCATTGCAAACCGAATAGTTATTTTGAGGTTTTTATGACTCCTGTTGTTGCCCTTGTAGGCAGACCTAATGTGGGAAAATCCACATTATTTAATCGCTTAACTCGTACTCGTGATGCGTTAGTAGCGGATTTTCCTGGACTTACCCGTGATCGAAAATATGGTCAAGCCCATATTGCTGGACACGATTTCATTGTGATCGATACAGGCGGTATCGATGGTACAGAAGAAGGTGTGGAAGAAAAAATGGCAGAACAGTCGCTATTAGCGATTGAAGAAGCTGATGTGGTACTTTTCTTAGTAGATGCACGGGCAGGGCTTGTACCGGCGGATATTGGTATTGCCCAATATCTACGCCAACGTGATAAGCCAACAGTTGTTGTTGCTAATAAAACTGATGGTATTGATGCAGATTCTCATATTGGTGAATTTTATCAGCTCGGTTTAGGTGAAATTGAACCTATTGCCGCTTCACAAGGGCGAGGAGTTACTCAACTCATTGAACAAGTGCTAGCCCCTTTTGCGGAAATATTATTAGAAGAGCAAGCGATTAGTTCTGAAGAAAATTCTGCAAATGAAGATGACAATAAATCGCCTGTCCAAGACGAATGGGATCACGATTTTGATTTTGAAAATGAGGAAGACACTGCATTACTTGATGAAGCACTTGAGGCTGAAAGCGATGAAATTGAAGATAAAAATATCAAAATCGCCATTGTTGGACGTCCAAATGTTGGAAAATCAACCCTAACCAATCGCATTTTAGGCGAAGATCGGGTCGTTGTATACGATTTACCCGGTACAACAAGGGACTCTATTTATATTCCTATGGAACGTGACGGTCAGCACTATACGATTATTGATACTGCGGGGGTTCGTAAACGGGGTAAAGTCCATTTAACTGTCGAAAAATTTTCAGTAATTAAAACGTTACAAGCGATTCAAGATGCAAATGTTGTATTACTCACCATTGATGCTCGAGATGGCGTATCTGATCAAGATCTTTCCTTACTAGGCTTTATTCTAAATGCAGGAAAATCATTAGTCATTGTAGTAAATAAATGGGACGGCTTATCACAAGATGTAAAAGATAATGTAAAATCCGAGCTTGATCGCCGTTTAGATTTTATTGATTTTGCTCGTGTACATTTCATTTCTGCCTTACACGGCAGTGGTGTGGGTAACTTATTTGAATCTATTCAAGAAGCTTATCAATGTGCAACAAAGAAAATGACTACATCAATGCTAACACGCATTTTACAAATGGCAACTGATGAACATCAACCACCACTAGTAAACGGACGACGAGTAAAACTTAAATATGCTCACCCAGGTGGCTACAATCCGCCGATTATTGTAATTCACGGTAATCAAATTGAGCGTTTACCTGATTCTTACAAACGGTATTTATCAAACTATTTCCGTAAAAGCTTACGCATTATTGGCTCGCCAATTCGGGTATTATTCCAAGAAGGGAATAACCCTTTTGCAGGTAAACGGAATAAATTAACCCCAGGCCAATTACGCAAACGTAAACGTTTAATGAAATTTATTAAGAAAAATCGTAAATAATGCAATCCGCTCACTATTTTAAAATTAAATTGTGAGCGTTCTATTTACTTTTAAGAGAATATAGTAATGATGATGCAATACTCTTCCCAATTTAACAATGCTAAAGTATTAGTGCTTGGCGATGTAATGTTAGATCGCTACTGGTTTGGCGCAACCAACCGAATTTCCCCAGAAGCACCTGTTCCCGTAGTGAAAGTTCAAGAAAATGAAGAACGTGCTGGTGGTGCAGCTAATGTCGCAATGAATATTGCTAGTTTAAATGTAGCTGTGACCTTGCACGGTTTAATTGGGCAAGATGATGCTGGCAATGCGTTAGATAAACTATTACAAACACATAAAATTCAAAACCAGTGTGTAGCGGTCAATTCTCACCCTACTATTACGAAATTACGAATTTTATCTCGTCACCAACAACTGCTTCGTTTAGATTTTGAAGAAGGCTTTCACAATATTGATAGCCAACCATTACTTGCAAAATTAACTGATGAAATTACCGCTTACGGCGCATTAATTCTATCTGATTACGGTAAAGGCACATTAGATTCCGCCCAAGAAATGATCAAAATCGCCCGAAAAGCTCAAGTACCTGTTCTAATTGATCCAAAAGGCACTGATTTTGAACGCTATCGTGGTGCAACCCTGCTCACCCCTAATATGTCGGAATTTGAGGCTGTTGCAGGTATTTGCAATAACAATGATGATATTGTAGCAAAAGGGCTAAAAATGATTGCTGACTACGATTTTTCAGCTCTACTTGTTACTCGTTCAGAGAAAGGAATGACCTTAATTCGCCCAAATCAGCCTGCTTTCCACCTTCCAACCCAAGCAAAAGAAGTCTATGATGTTACAGGTGCTGGCGATACAGTAATTAGCGTGCTAGCAACAGCCATTGCTGATGGTCGTTCCTTAGAAGAAGCTTGCTATTTAGCCAATGCGGCGGCAGGAGTTGTAGTTGGTAAATTAGGCACATCAACTATAACACCTGTTGAACTAGATCAAGCCATTCATCAACGTACGGAAACTGGATTCGGCGTAACTGATGAGCAAACAATGAAAGCGATTATCACCCAAGCAAAACGTCGTGGCGAAAAAATTGTGATGACTAACGGCTGTTTTGACATTCTCCACCCAGGACACGTTTCCTATTTAGAAAATGCTCGGAAACTAGGCGATCGTCTAATTGTTGCGGTGAATACAGATGCCTCAGTAAAACGTTTAAAAGGTGAGTCTCGCCCAATCAATGATCTTCAAGCAAGAATGGCTGTACTAGCAGGGTTAGCCTCTGTGGATTGGGTTGTACCATTTTGTGAAGATACACCACAACGCTTAATTGCGGAACTCTTACCGGATTTACTCGTTAAAGGTGGAGATTACCAGCCTGAAGAAATTGCAGGTAGTAAAGAAGTGTGGGCAAATGGCGGGGAAGTGCGAGTCCTTAATTTCGAAAATGGCTGTTCAACCAGTAATGTGATCAAAAAAATCCAAGGGCTTTAATGTGGAAAAAATTATCATTGATACTGAACAATTTCAACGGACAATTTCTCGTATTTCTCATCAAATTATAGAAAAACATCATAACCTAGCTGATATTGTGCTTGTTGGGATTAAACGGCGTGGAGTTGAAATTGCACAGATGTTGCAATATCGTATTGCTGAACTTGCTAAAATTGAATTGCCGTTAATGGCATTAGATATTACATTTTATCGTGATGATCTAGCGCATCATAATACTGATCCTATTTACACTGGCAGTGAGAATTCAATATCATTGCAAGGTAAAAAAGTGATCTTAATTGATGATGTGCTATTCACTGGAAGAACTATTCGGGCAGCGCTTGATGCACTTCTTGAATTTGGCAGAGCAAATAAAATTGAATTAGTTATTTTTATTGATCGTGGCCATCGAGAACTTCCAATTCGAGCCGACTATGTTGGAAAAAATATTCCCACCTCAAAAAGTGAGAAAATTCAAGTAAGAACACAACATTATGATGGAATTAACCAAGTCGCTCTCTTAACATGATATTATTAGTCAAAGAATGAACCTTTTTATAAAAAAGTATTCTAATCTGAAAATTAAAGATTCATTATTTAAATAGGAAATAAATATGAAATTAACCTCTGTAAAATCGCTCTTTCTCACTTTTTGTGCACTCTTTGCTATAAGTACTGTACAAGCTGAAGAACGTGTAATTGCAACAGTTGATGGCTATCCCATTATGCAAAGCCAATTAATGAAAGTACTAGGCAAACGTGCTAATACAGAAGCAAACCGCACCTCTGCACTCAATGATTTAATTAATGATTTTTTAGTACAACGAGCAATTCAAGAATCAGGTTTAAAAATCAATTATGCTCAGGTAGATAGAATGATTGAAACTATCGCTGCACAAAATCATTTAACCTATGGGCAATTTTTAGATGCTCTTGATTATCAAGGAATTACCCTAAACCAATATCGTCAGCAGCTTGCTCACCAAATGATGATGGAACAAGTTCGCCAACATACAATTGGACAAACTATTCAAGTTGATCACCAACAGGTAGAATCACTTGCTAAAAAATTAATGGAAAAAGATAAAGCAGCAGGTAAATTAAAATCGACAACAGGAACTGAATACCGTATCAGCCATATTTTGCTTAAAACTACCCCAATTCTAAATGATGCACAAGCAAAAGCGAAATTAATGGCTTTAAGTAATGATATTAAAGCAGGTAAAACAACCTTTGAAGCCGCTGCTAGTACTAACTCTATAGACTATGCTTCAGGTGCTGAAGGTGGTGATTTAGGTTGGAACTTCTTAGAAATTTATGATCCTACTTTTGCAAAAGTTGCAAATAAAAGTAAAACAGGTGTAATTTCTGCCCCATTTAAATCACAATTTGGCTGGCATATTTTAAAAGTAACTGATACCCGTCAAGGCGATCGTACTGAAGATGCTTATTTACAGCAAGCCTACCAACAACTTATAAATAAACAAGCACAAGATGCATCAAAAGATTGGGTAAAAGCCTTAAAAGAACGTGCTACAATTAAATATACCCCTTAATAAATAAGACCATAAAATGGAACCTCGCACTTGCGGGGTTCTTTTGTATAATAAAAAATCTAATAATTTTCCTTTGTTTCCTAATTAAAAAGCAGTAATGCAAAAAATAGCTGGAAACAAACCGCTTATAGGATAATCAATGAGTTTAACTTCAAAAAAACACCTCGGACATACCGCTCGTAAACGTTTTGGGCAAAACTTTTTACACGATCAGAATGTTATTCACAATATTGTTTCGGCAATCAATCCACAAAAAGATCAATTCTTACTTGAAATAGGACCAGGCTTAGGCGCATTAACCGAGCCTGTTGCCGATAAAGTTGATAAGTTAACGGTGGTAGAACTAGACCGAGATTTAGCAGAACGTTTACGTCATCACCCTTTTCTAAATCAGAAATTAACTATTATTGAGCAAGATGCTTTACAATTTAATTTCCGTGAATATTTCTCTAGCCTTGAACTAAATGGTCAAAAAGTACGGGTATTTGGAAACCTACCCTATAATATCTCAACCCCGTTAATGTTCCATTTATTTAAGT
This sequence comes from Vespertiliibacter pulmonis, assembly GCF_013377275.1. Taxonomy (NCBI): domain Bacteria; kingdom Pseudomonadati; phylum Pseudomonadota; class Gammaproteobacteria; order Pasteurellales; family Pasteurellaceae; genus Vespertiliibacter; species Vespertiliibacter pulmonis. The sequence continues at coordinate 1,425,214 of NZ_CP016615.1, read as the reverse complement.
TTCACGATGTCATTCAAGATATGCACTTTATGTTACAAAAAGAAGTGGTAAAACGGCTCTGTGCAGCGCCAAATAGTAAAACATACGGACGTTTAACGATTATGGCACAATATTATTGTCAGGTAATACCTGTATTAGATGTGCCACCCACTGCATTTAAGCCTGCACCAAAAGTAGAGTCTGCAGTCGTTCGTTTAATGCCTTACCAAACTTTACCGCACCCAGTAAAGGATATTTATTGGCTTAATCGAGTAACTACTCACGCATTTAATCAACGCCGTAAAACACTGCGTAATGCGCTTTCTACGCTATTTACATCAGAACAACTTACTATATTAGGTATTGATGCAAATGCACGAGCAGAAAACCTTTCTCTTGCTGATTACGCTCGGCTTGCTAATTATTTATACGATAACCCGCCAGAAACAGCTCAAATCGACCATAATGAACTCTTACTTGATGGAGAATAGGAATAAATTACCCATTAGTAAAAATTAAACTAAAATCACCGCTTGTGAATAGTAGTAGAAATAGAAAAGGCAGGAAAATTCCCGCCTTTTTATTATACTGAGATAAAATTATAAAATTTCTTTTGCTTTCTCAACAACATTCTCAACAGTAAAACCAAATAGTTTGAAAAGCTCGCCTGCTGGTGCTGATTCACCAAAACTATTCATTCCAACAATGCGACCATTAAATCCAACATATTTATACCAGAAATCTGCAATTCCTGCTTCAATCGCAACACGTTTTGTTACATTGCTTGGTAAGACAGATTCACGATAAGCCTTATCTTGAGCATCAAATACATTTGTACTTGGCATTGAAACTACACGCACATTATGTCCTTCTACCGCTAATACTTCTGCTGCTTTAACGGCTAATTCAACTTCTGAACCCGTTGCAATAAGAATGAGGTCAGGCGTACCATTACACTCTTTTAAAATATAACCACCACGAGCAATATTTGCGACTTGCTCTGGACTACGCTCCATTTGAGCTAAATTTTGGCGAGTAAAGATTAACGCACTTGGTCCAGTTTGTTTTTCAATCGCTGATTTCCAAGCAACTGCAGACTCCACCTGATCACAAGGACGCCAAGTATCTAAGTTTGGAATTAAACGTAATGCTGCTGTTTGTTCTACTGGTTGGTGTGTTGGGCCATCTTCCCCTAATCCAATTGAATCGTGAGTATAAACAAAAAGTACACGCTGTTTCATTAAGGCTGCCATACGCACTGCATTATGGGCATATTCCATAAACATTAAGAAAGTTGCACCATAAGGAATGAAACCACCATGTAGGGCAATACCATTCATAATTGCAGACATACCAAATTCACGAACACCGTAGTTTAAGTAATTGCCATCAATATTATATTCCGCACGAATTGGTTTTGAGCCTGACCATAAAGTTAAGTTTGAACTCGCTAAATCTGCTGATCCACCCAATAATTCTGGTAATAAATGAGCATAGGCTTCAATCGCATTTTGTGAAGCTTTACGGCTTGCAATATTCGCTGGATTTGCTTGTAGTTTTTCAATAAAGACTTGAGATTCCTCTGCCCAATTTTGCGGTAAATTACCTTCAACACGGCGAGTAAACTCTGCGGCTAGCTCTGGATAAGCGGTCTGATACGCAGCAAATTTTGCATTCCATTCTTTCTCTGCTATTTCACCTTTTGCTTTTGCGTCCCATTTTGCATAAATATCTGCTGGAATTTCAAATGGTGCATAATCCCAGTTTAAATTCGCACGGGTTAATGCAATTTCTTCATTCCCTAATGGTGCACCGTGACTATCATGAGAATTTGCTTTATTTGGTGAACCAAAACCGATTGTTGTTTTACAAATAATGAGCGTCGGACGATCTTTTTCAGCACGAGCATTCTCAATCGCAAATTTAACTTGCTCACTATCGTGTCCATCAACATTACGGATAACTTGCCAGCCATAAGATTCAAAACGCATTGCAGTATCATCTGAGAACCAGCCATCAACGTGCCCATCAATTGAAATATTATTATCATCATAAAAAGCAATCAATTTCCCTAAGCCAAGCGTACCTGCTAATGAACAGGCTTCGTGAGAAATTCCTTCCATTAAACAGCCATCACCTAGAAAAGCATAGGTATAATGATCAACAATAGTATGTCCTTCACGGTTAAATTGTGCTGCTAAGGTTTTTTCTGCAATAGCCATACCAACGGCATTAGTAATACCTTGACCTAAAGGTCCTGTGGTTGTTTCTACACCCGGTGCATAGCCATATTCTGGGTGGCCTGGGGTTTTAGAATGTAACTGACGAAACTGTTTTAAATCATCAATAGAAAGCTCATACCCTGTTAAATGTAACAAGCTATAAATTAACATTGAGCCGTGTCCGTTTGATAACACAAAGCGATCTCGATTTGCCCAAGCAGGATTTATTGGATTATGGGAAAGAAAATCACGCCATAATACTTCAGCAATATCTGCCATTCCCATTGGAGCACCAGGATGTCCTGAATTTGCTTTTTGTACAGCATCGATACTTAAAAAACGGATAGCATTTGCAAGTTGTCTGCGTTCTGTCATTTTTGACTCCTAAAATATAAATTATGAAACAATAATTGTTATGAATTCTACACTATTTGAACAAAAAAGAAGATAAAAACGATGCCCTAAATCATAATTTTATTCTAATCTTACATCACAAAGAGAATTAGCTTTCACTATACACATAAAATATGCTTATAGCGCCTCTTGAATTTCATTTTTATTATAACTATAATGCGATTTCGTGTTGAGATATTCTCAACTATTTTTAATACATATGGTATCAGACAGCCAAGTAGTATGCTCTGATGGCGATATGGCTTCTTTAGAGGTTTTCTATTATGAAAAAAGGTATTCACCCTAATTACGTAGAAATTACGGCAACTTGTTCTTGCGGTAATGTGATCAAAACACGTTCAACCGTTGATAAAAATTTAAACCTTGATGTATGTGGCAACTGCCACCCATTCTATACAGGTAAACAACGTGTTGTTGATACTGGCGGTCGTGTTGAGCGTTTCAATAAACGTTTTAGCATTCCAGGTGCAAAATAATAATCAGTTTAAACTAGTGAAAGCCTCGCAAAATGTGAGGCTTTTTTATTCCAGTATTTTCGTTTTTTAATAAAAAAATCGCACTTATTCATTTAGTGCGATTTTCTTATAATCGATAATTATTTACTACCTTCTATAGCAAATATTACTCATCTTCAAACCGCTTTGCCTTATATTTCGGGTTCATTAAATTATCAACAGAGAGAATATCATCAAGCTGTTCTGCAGTTAATAAACCACGCTCTAATACAACATCACGTACACTACGCCCTGTTGTTGCACAGATTTTACCCACAATATCACCTTCGTGATGTCCAATAAATGGATTCAGATAAGTAACAATTCCAATTGAATTAAAGACATAGTTTTCACAAATTTCTTTATTCACAGTAATACCGTCAATACATTTATCTCTTAAATTAACACACGCATTAGTGAGTAATTCAATCGATTCAAACATCGCTTGTGCAATAACAGGCTCCATAACATTTAACTGTAATTGTCCTGCTTCGGCAGCAAACGTAATCGTTGTATCATTACCGATCACTTTAAAGCATACCTGATTAACGACTTCTGGAATTACTGGATTTACTTTTGCTGGCATAATAGATGAGCCAGCCTGTAATTCTGGTAAGTTAATCTCATTTAAACCCGCACGAGGGCCTGATGAGAGTAAACGTAAATCATTACATACTTTAGATAATTTTACCGCTGTACGCTTTAATGCACCGTGAACCATCACATACGCACCACAATCAGACGTTGCCTCGATCAAATTTTCAGACAACACACAAGGAAGAGCGGTTACTTCTGATAAATATTTTACGACTAACTCCGCATAACCTTCAGGTGTATTCAGCCCTGTTCCTATGGCTGTTGCACCAAGATTAACTTCTAATAATAATTCAGCAGTTCGTTTTAAATTTTTAACCTCTTCATCAAGTAGAACGGAAAACGCTTTAAACTCTTGCCCAACTGTCATTGGTACCGCATCTTGTAACTGCGTTCTTCCCATTTTTAATACTTGAGAAAATTCATTTGCCTTATTCTCAAAACTTTGCTGTAAATAGAGAATTTTGCTGATTAGATGCATAATGCTGTTATAGACAGCAATACGAAAACCCGTTGGATAAGCATCATTGGTAGATTGGCTTGCATTAACGTGATCCATCGGATTCACATATTGATACTCTCCTTTTTTATGCCCTAATAATTCTAAAGCAAGATTTGCAACTACTTCATTAGTATTCATGTTTACAGATGTACCCGCTCCACCTTGATAAATATCTGATGGGAACTGATCCATACAACGTCCATTTTTCAAAATTTCATCACAAGCTTGTACAATAATTTTCGCAATCTTCTTCGGAATAGCACCTAACTCACCATTTGCTAATGCTGTAGCTTTTTTCACCATTACCATTCCCCGAACAAACTCAGGGACATCAGAAATCACAGCATTTGAAATATTAAAATTTTCTACTGCTCGTAATGTATGAATCCCCCAATAAGCCTCATTTGGTACATCACGTTCACCCAGTAAATCAATTTCAATACGTGTATCACTCATTTTAGTATCCTTTTGTTATCAAAATGTTGTGTGAATGATAGCGATTTTGAGTAGAAAAAAACGTGAAGCAGATCAAATTTCAGAAATCTGATAAGCGATATAAATTAAGATTTAAGATTAGTTTTTTTTATGATATAAAATTTCACCTTCATAAACATAAATGGTTAATTGACAAATAACCTTATGCAACTTACCGCTTGTAATTATCATAAATCAATGAGTTAAATTAAATTCTCACTCATTAAACCAAAAGTTTGCATCAAATTTCGAAAAATTTTTGTTACAACACGCAGATTTTCATTAATTTCATAAAATCTATTTGCCAAAACAAAGAAGTTTTGATATTTATACGCCCTTTCGACTAGCCCCTAAAAGTTGTGCTTAGGGAAAACCATACATTAACAGGAGTGATCTATGACTCAAGTGGCAAAAACCACTTCGCTCAGTTTATTAGCCTTAGCCGGCGTAACCCCTTACCAGCTGGGCAAAAATGAAGAATATATGGACGATGCGCAAATTGAGCATTTTCGTAAAATTCTCAAAGCGTGGCACGCTCAAATAATGGAAGAAGCAGAACGGACTAAAAACCAAATGCAAGATGATGTAACCAATTTTGCCGATCCTGCCGACAGAGCAACCCAAGAAGAAGAATTTAGTTTAGAACTTCGTAATCGTGATCGTGAACGCAAATTACTCAAAAAAATTGAGCAAACTCTAACTAAATTAGATTCTGGCGACTATGGATACTGTGATGCCTGTGGCATTGAAATTGGACTAAAACGGCTAGAAGCCAGACCAACTGCAGATTTATGTATCGACTGTAAAACCCTAGCCGAAATTCGTGAAAAACAGATGGGTGGATAATTATATCTATTTAATATGACACAAAGGATAGCATTTGCTATCCTATTTTATTAAACCACCTAACAAAATAGCAATAAGCTATTATTCACAGTATAATTACTAAATTATTTTTAATTGCAATGAATAGTTAAATTGAGGTGAACTATTTTAAATTACATAAAATCTTTGTTTTCCAAGCAAAAAAAACAAACAAAACAACCGCTTGAAGCAACATCAAAAAATGTAAAAAACAGAAATTTCAGTGCGATCAAAACAGAACGGTCTTCCCCTGAGAATGTTGAGCGTACCCCTCACTCTCAAAAAAAATTAGCAAAACCTTCCCCTAAAAAAACAATGGGAAATAACTTACCCTCTCATATTTTGCATAAAAAATTTACATTCAATGCTAACCATTACAATATTAGCCCCAAAAATTTTCCGAATAACGCTATTGCTATTGTAAATAAACTAAATAAAGCAGGTTATGAAGCCTATTTAGTTGGGGGCTGCATTCGAGATTTATTGTTGCAATCCCCCTCTAAAGATATTGATATTGCAACGAATGCTCGCCCAGAAGAAATTCAGAAAATTTTTGGTCGCCAATGTCGTATTATTGGCCGCAGATTCCGACTCGCTCATATCGTTTACGGCCGAGAAATTTATGAGGTTGCTACATTCCGTGCCGAACATCAAAATAATAACAACGAAAAAATCTCCAAAACTAGTACGGAAGGAATGATCCTACGAGATAACGTATACGGCACATTAAGAGAAGATGCCGAACGCCGAGATTTCAGTGTAAATGCCCTTTATTATGATCCAACCCATAATCTAATTTTTGATTTCTTTGAAGGTGTCACTGATCTCAAAGCTGGGCGTTTACGCCTTATCGGTGATCCTGTTGTTCGCTATCAAGAAGATCCTGTCAGAATGCTACGAGCTATACGTTTTATGGCAAAACTCGATATGTTCCTTGATAAAGCCAGCGACACACCTATTGCTCAAATGGCACCGTTACTTGGCAACATTCCCCCCGCTCGCTTATTTGAAGAATCACTAAAATTACTTCAATCTGGCAAAGGGCTAAAAACCTATGAATTATTACGCCAATATGGGCTGTTTGAGCAGCTTTTCCCAACATTACGTCCATTTTTTACCGAACATAACGATTCTAATGCAGAAAGAATGCTCATAAAATCCTTACAATCGACAGATGATCGTATCCGTGATGATTTACGGGTTAATCCTGCCTTTCTTTTTTCAGCATTATTATGGTATCCCCTACGAGAAAAAATTGATGAACTAAAAAATGAAGGAGGCTTAAATACGTTTGATGCAATGGCATTAGCAACAAATGAGATTTTAGCCGAAGCTAACCGTGCAGTGGCTTTACACCGCCGACATACAACCGTTATTCGAGATATTTGGGCATTACAATTCCAATTTCCAAAGCGTACAGGCAAGCGCCCACATCAAACACTTGAACATATTAAATTTCGGGCAGGTTTTGATCTATTAGTAATGCGTGCAGAAATTGAGGGCGGTGATCTAGTTGAATTAAGTGCTTGGTGGCATGAATTTCAGTTTAGTAACGATGCACAACGCCAAGAAATGTTACAACACATAAAATATCCACCTAATTTTCTAGATGAAGCACCAAAGAAAAAGCGCAAACCACGTAAACGATTTTATCGTAAGAAAAAATCAGCTACAGCTGAAAACATACCGACAGGAGAAAACTAATGGAAACCGTTTATATTGCTCTTGGCTCAAATTTAGCATCGCCTCTAGAGCAGCTAAAACAAGCGGTAACTTCGCTCCGAAAATTTGCGTATAATCTTGAGATTAGCCCTTTTTACGGTAGTAAACCATTAGGCCCACAAGATCAGCCTGATTATATCAATGCCGTTGCAAAATTTGACACGGATCTCACCGCTCTTGCTTTGTTAGACAGACTCCAACAGATTGAAAATAAACAAGGGCGAGTTCGCTTACGCCATTGGGGAGAACGTACCCTTGATTTAGATATTCTGTTATATGGCAGCCAACAAATCAAAAGTGAACGCTTAATAATTCCTCATTATGATATGCAAAATCGAGAATTTGTAGTTGTCCCCCTATACGATCTTTCCCCCAATCTTCAGCTCCCCAATGGCGAAAAATTAGCAGATCTCTACCGCCAATTTGCTAATCATAAAATGATGAAGTACGCTTAATATATGGGGTATGAGAATACACCTCATACTCTGTCAATATTTATTAAACTCCACTGCTATTTTTAATAGCTTTTTTATTATCATATAGTAAAATTTGTCAATCTATTGTTACATTGGTTTATCTTACTATGTTCCCTATTGTTCCTAAACTTGAAGAATTATTAAAAACAGCAAATGCAGACAAACTTACAGATGATTTTGGCCTTGTTCTTGTATTTATTTTTATTATTAGCCTCCTTTTCTTTATATTCCAAAGTATAAAACCACAAAAAAAATTCTTTTCTAATCTTATTGAATACTCTCCCGTTTTATTAACTTCCGTTGGGATTCTTGGAACATTTACAGGGATAGTTGCTGGCTTATTAAATTTTGATATTAACAATATTGATACCAGTATCAGCTCTCTTCTCGGCGGTATGAAAACGGCATTTCTAAGTAGTGTAATTGGCGTTGCTTTATCTATTCTCTTAAAAATTATTTATAGTTTTCCACTCTCTAAGCAAGCTAATAATCAGAAATTAGATGTTCAATCACTGGTAGGAAAATTTTACGAACAAGCAGAACATACAAAGAAACAGAGCGACCATATTGAATCACTAACAAAAGCAGTAGATCAATTAACCGTTGCTATTGGAAGTAATACTGATAGTAGCTTATTAAGCCAACTAAAATTATTAAGAAGCGATTTGTCTGATAATAATAAAATAACAAAAGAAATATTAGAAAATGGATTTAACCATATTGAAGATATAAGAAAAATAACAAATCAATCTCAAATGCAGTTTATGGTTTTTGAAGACCATCTCTGGAAAAAACTTAACGATTTTGCCGAAATGATGTCTAAATCAGCAACACAACAAGTTATTGAAGCATTAAAACAAGTTATTTCAGATTTTAATAATAATCTTATCGAACAGTTTGGAGATAATTTTAAACAGCTCAACTTAGCCGTTCTCTCATTAATTGAATGGCAAGAAAATTATAAAAACCAATTAAATGAAATGATTAAACTCTATAACTCTGGTGTAAAAACATTATCAGATACCGAAAAATCTATTACCCATATTGAGCAATCAACTCAAGAAATTCCAAAAACAATGAATAATCTAAGCCAAATAATAACAGCAAATCAGCATCAAATTCAGGAGCTAGATAACCATTTAACTGCTTTTGCTGAATTAAAAGATAAAGCTGTTAATGCCGTACCTCAAATCCAATCACAAATTGAACTAATGCTTTCTGGCGTTTCCGAAGGGAATAAAAAACTGATTGAAGGTATTGCTGAAAGTGGTGAAAAACTCAATCAAAACTTAAATAAAGGTGGTGAAGAACTTTATAAAAATGTGAATGAAGTCTCTGAAGGAATTAAAAATTCATCAAATGTATTATTGAATAAAAATCAAGAAATACAACAAACCTTTACTACAATGCAAGATGCTGTGTATTCTACATTTGAGAAATTACTTCAACAACATATTTTCCAAGCTGAGAAAACATTAGCTAATATTGAAAATAATACTAAGAAAACACTTGAAGGTATTGCTGAAAGTGGTGAAAAACTCAATCAAAACTTAAATAAAGGTGGTGAAGAACTTTATAAAAATGTGAATGAAGTCTCTGAAGGAATTAAAAATTCATCAAATGCACTATTAAATAAAAATAAAGAAATACAACGTGAGTTTGAACAACTTCAAATAACATTACACAAAACCTTCGAAGAATTGATGCGAACACATATTTCTGAAAACAGTAAATTAATGCGTAGATTAGAAGAAGAAGGAAAAAATGCTTTAAACATAACAGCTGAAAGCGTAACTAAACAACTTAAATTAATTGATGAATCAATGCAAAGTGAAGTCAATAGAGTAATGAATGAAATGGGTAGAGCATTAGCAACTATTAGTAGACAGTTTACTGATGACTATAAAAAACTTGTAAATGAAATGCATAATATTACCTCTTATAGAAATCGAGGATGATAATGAATACAGATCTATCAAAACTTATTAAAAAATCTGATTCCGAAGATTCTCAGTGGCTTCCTATTTCAGATCTAATGTCAGGCTTGATGATTCTTTTTCTCTTTATTGCAATTAGCCTAATACTTAATACCAAAAAAGTGGCTGATTCTTACCAAAATAATCAAGAAAAAATTTATCAAGCTTTAAAAGCTGAATTTAAACCTAACCTAGCTGAATGGAAAGCAAAAATAGATAAAGAGACACTTACATTTATTTTTACTGACCCCGAAGTATTATTTAAAACAGGAGAATCCGCCTTACAAGATAGATTTAAACATACACTTTCAGAATTTTTTCCTCGTTACCTTAAAGTAATTAATCAATATAAAGATTCGATTAGTGAGGTAAGAATCGAAGGACATACCAGTAGTGAATGGACACATTTAAGCACACCAGATCAAGCCTATTTTGAGAATATGCGGTTATCTCAAGATAGAACTAGATCAGTACTTGCCTTTACTTATCAACTAGAAGAAGTAGCACCTTATAAAGAGTGGATTAAATCAAATATTTCAGCAGTCGGTTTATCATCTTCAAAAATAATTAAAGACAGTAAGGGGAACGAAGATAGAGATGCTTCAAAAAGAGTTACATTCAGAATTATTACTAATGCTGAAGAACAATTACAACGTATTTCGGAGTTGAAATAGATGAAATTAACTGTCGATTTTAGTCAATTATTTATGAATGTAAGAAAAATGGGGGCTACATCAATAGTTGAAATTGACTTACGGAAAGGAGAGAAATTAACTACAGAATTTAATACTGATATAACGACAAGTAAAGGTAAAGAAATAACTCTCGAAGAATTAGAAATTACTGAAGGAATATTTAGCTACCAAGATAAACAAGTTCTACTTTTTATTCCCGATCATAGCTTTAAATATGAATTAGCTATAACAGACATCACACAAAGGAATAAATTTCACCTTACAGACTGTTCAACACTTGAAAATATGAGGAATAAAGGGCGATTTGCACGTTATCATATAACAACAAATAATAGTGGATATTTTGAAATCCATAATAATTCAGGTATAACAGAAGAAGTAGAACTTCAAGTATGCAAAAATTGCCTAATTAAACTAAATTATAAAAACTATTCTAATAATAAGACTAAAGTCTTTAATGAATTTAACTTAGAAGAATGCTTTGCATATTTTCGTCCTTATTTTCGGGAACTCCCTATATATAAAAACCAAGATAAACCTGGATATACTTCTAATTGGAAACAAATTTCTGAAAATTACCGCTATTCTAAAAATTATTGCTGTGAATCTTGTAACGTAAATCTATCTGCATATAAACACTTATTACATACTCATCATAAAGATGGTAATAAACAAAATAATGAAAGAGGAAACTTAAAAGCCGTATGTATTGAATGCCATAGTAAAGAGCCAGATCATCAGCATTTAATTATAAAATTATCTGACTTAACAATACTTTCAAGGCTTAGAAAAGAACAAGGTGTATCAATTGAAACTGATTTTTAATAATTAGTTCCCTTTTATATCAATAATCACTACTTCTGATTGTGAACCTAATCGCATTGGTACGCCCCAAAAACCGTAGCCCGATGTAACAAAATAATGCCCTACACCAATTTTTTCATAACCATAGCTTAATCGGTAGATCAGCGATGTAATCAAATTTGCAGGAAAAATCTGTCCATTGTGGGTATGCCCTGAGACTTGAATGTCAATCGGTAATTGGCTATGTATCATAATATCTGTTGGGCGATGATCCATTAATAAGACGGGAAGTTTAGTATCTACATTTTTTAACAGAATTTCAGCCGTTGGACGTGTTTTATTAAGATCATCATTACGCCCAATAATCGTCAATTTTCCTTCTAAAGTAACCGCTTGATCCCATAAAACTTGAATACCCGCTCGGCGAATTTCCTCTGCGATTGTTTTTTCTTCGCCTAAAAAATCGTGATTACCTAAGGTTGCATAAACACCTAATGGGGCTTGTAATTTGGCTAAATATGGACGCATATTTTCTGCTAAATAAGCATCGACATTATCATCCATAATATCACCCGGTAATAAAATAAGATCAACATTCTCCTTCTTAAAAATAGAAGCGAGCTGCTCCAGCTCTCTCCCGCCAAAAAGTTGTCCTAAATGAAGATCACTTGCTACACCAAGACGTAACGGGGCTAGAGGCTTATCTAATTGAATTGAATAATGAACAATTTTAGATGTGTAAGCATTATATACAGCTAATCCAATCAGCCCAAAAAATGCAATGGGATAACTAATTCGTAGCCCATTTTGCAAAATTTTGATAGGAATAAACCGCTTGCAAGTATTAAAAATGAGCCAAGTGATAAAGCTGATAAAAAAACTAAACAACAGTAAGGTAAGCACAAATGCCACAGGACGAAACATTGGTACAATCAAGCTAACGTGCAAGATCATTGCACTATTTGCGATAAGATAAAGCCAAAGAGTTAATCGCTTACGTTTTTTCACCGATAGATTAAAAAGCCAACCAATGGTACGAGAAAAACTAAATAATAAAAATTGTAAGGCAAATAGCGAAACAACTAGAGTAACATAGTGGCGAGTTTCCATTATCATATAAGATTCGAAAGAATTATTTTACTTATATATTACAACAAATGATGCATATTTCTATTTTTAGAAAAAGAAAAACCCTGCCAATGGCAGGGCTTCCCTTTTATAGCAAACACAACACTGTGTTAAGGAGAAAATATGTCTAAACTATTTTGCAGTGTTTTTAATTTCTGCAAGGTTTTGACTAATTGCGCTTGCTAATTCTGCACTTACTTTCTCAAAATGAGCCATTTGACGCTCAACAATAGAAAGATCAGTAACACCCGCTAAACCTTCTGCAAAGTTACGTGCTACACGAGCTTTTTCTTCAGCATTGAAGATATTATAAAGTGCCGCAGGCTGTGAGTAATAGTCATTGTCATATTCACGGAAGTCAAAATGCGCTGCTTCACGCTCAATTTGTAATGGCACTTGATCATGTGTTGGAATATAAGTGTCAAAACGATTTGGTGCGTAGTTAGGATGTGTACCACCGTTATTATCAACACGCATTGCACCATCACGATGAGTTGTGTGGTATGGGCATTTTGGTGCATTCACTGGGATTTGATGATGGTTTACACCTAAACGGTAACGCTGTGCATCTTGGTAAGAGAACAGACGACCTTGTAACATACGATCTGGAGAAAAACCAATCCCTGGGACGATGTTACTTGGTGCAAACGCAGCTTGTTCTACTTCTGCAAAATAGTTAATTGGGTTACGATTTAACTCTAATACACCCACTTCAATAACAGGGTAATCTGCATGTGGCCATACTTTTGTTAAGTCAAATGCATAATTATGCTTGTGCGCATCAGCTTCTGGCATAATTTGAACTTGTACTGTCCAACGAGGGAAATCACCACCTTCAATTGACTCATATAAATCTTGTTGGTTTGATTCACGATTCTCACCAACTACTTTTGCAGCTTCTTCATTTGTTAAATATTTATGACCTTGCTGAGTTTTAAAGTGGAATTTTACCCAGAAACGTTCGTTATTTGCATTCACAAAACTATAAGTATGGCTACCATAGCCATTCATATGGCGTAAGCTCGCTGGAATACCACGATCTGAGAATAATGTCATAATTTGGTGCATTGACTCAGGGTGGCGAGACCAGAAATCCCATGCCGCATTTGCATCACGTAAGTTAGTTTGTGGATTACGTTTTTGTGTATGAATAAAATCTGGGAATTTTAATGGATCACGAATAAAGAACACTGGGGTGTTGTTACCAACTAAATCCCAGTTTCCTTCTTCTGTATAGAATTTTAAAGAGAAACCACGAACATCACGTTCTGCATCTGCTGCACCACGCTCACCCGCTACTGTTGAGAAACGTAATAATACTTCAGTTTCTGCTCCTGGCTTAAATACCGCAGCTTTAGTGTATTGAGTAATATCAGCAGTTACCTTAAATGTACCATACGCAGCCGAACCTTTTGCGTGAACAACACGCTCAGGAATACGCTCACGAGCAAAGTGTGCTAATTTCTCTTGGAACCAAACATCCTGTAAAAGTAATGGACCACGAGGGCCTGCTGACATTGTATTGTCATTATCAACAACAGGTGCGCCTGCTGCGTTTGTCAAGGTTTTTGAACCGTGATCAAATGGGCATTTTTGTGACATATAGTAATTCTCCTCAATAGAGTTAATAAGTAATCATTTCATTATTGATTATAGAGTGATTACTTTACCTGCTCAAACTATTAAATCAATAAAAATTAACTATTAAATAATATTTATTGATAGTCATTATTAATAAATGAGAGTAATGTCATAACTTCCACCATCAAATCCACGTTCCCCCCTTGAAATTATATTTTTTTACCCTATGTAATATAACGTTTTTTGTAAAGATAAGCGGTTATTTCACCGTTATTTTTGCTAAATTTTAAACTAAATTTCAAATTAAGAGGATAATTATGAGCCAAAATCAACAAACTCACAGTTTTCAGTCTGAAGTTAAACAACTATTACAACTGATGATCCATTCCCTATATTCAAATAAAGAAATTTTCTTACGTGAGCTAATCTCAAATGCATCAGATGCCTCTGATAAATTACGTTTCAAAGCTTTATCTCAACCCGAACTCTATGAAGGAAACGGAGAACTTCGTGTTCGTATTAGTGTTGATGAAGCACTCGGCACACTTACAATTAGTGATAACGGCATTGGTATGAGCCGTGAACAAGTGATTGATCATCTCGGAACTATCGCCAAATCTGGCACAAAAGAATTCTTAAACGCTCTTGGTTCAGAACAAGCAAAAGATAGCCAACTAATCGGACAATTCGGCGTAGGTTTCTATTCAGCCTTTATTGTTGCTGATAAAGTAACCGTTAAAACCCGTGCTGCAGGGCTACCTGCCGATCAAGGGGTAATTTGGGAATCAGCGGGCGAAGGCGAATATTCTGTTGCAGATATTGAGAAAAAAGAGAGAGGCACAGATGTTATTTTACACCTGCGTGATGATGAAAAATCATTCTTAAATGAATGGACATTGCGTGAAATTATCAGCAAATATTCTGATCATATCGGCTTACCTGTTGAAATTCAGACCAAAGAATATGATGATGAAGGCAAAGAAATTGGTACAAAATGGGAAAAAATTAACAAAGCACAAGCCTTATGGACTCGTTCAAAAAATGAAGTTTCTGATGAAGAATATAAAGAATTTTATAAACATATCAGCCACGATTTTGCTGATCCACTCGCTTGGTCGCACAATAAAGTGGAAGGAAAACAGGAATACACCAGCCTACTTTACATTCCAAGTAAAGCACCGTGGGATATGTTCAACCGTGACCAAAAACACGGCTTAAAACTCTATGTACAACGAGTATTTATTATGGACGATGCCGAAGTCTTTATGCCAAATTACCTCCGTTTTATGCGTGGTTTACTTGACTCAAACGATTTACCACTCAACGTTTCTCGTGAAATTTTACAAGATAATAAAACAACTACGGCATTACGTTCAGCACTGACTAAACGTGCTTTACAAATGTTAGAAAAATTAGCAAAAGACAGCCCTGAGCAATACCAACAATTCTGGAAAGAATTCGGCTTGGTACTAAAAGAAGGAGTTGGCGAAGATTTTGCAAACAAAGAGCAAATTGCAGGATTACTCTGCTTCGCTTCTACTCATACTGACAGCAGTGAGCAAACCGTGAGCTTAAACGATTATATTGCTCGAATGAAAGAAGGACAAAAAGCGATCTATTTTGTGACAGCTGATAGCTATCTTGCAGCAAAAAATAGCCCACATTTAGAACTATTTAACAAAAAAGGGATTGAAGTCTTACTATTATCCGATCGCATTGATGAATGGCTCATTAGCCACCTAACTGAATTTAATGACAAACCATTACAAAGCATTACTAAATCTGATTTAGATTTAGGCGATCTAGCAGACAAAGCAGAAGAAGAAACACAAAAAGCACAAGAAAGTGAATTTGGCTCATTCCTAGAACGTTCGAAAACCTACTTCGGCGAACGTGTCAAAAAAGTGGTCTTAACACACCGCTTGACGGATACACCAGCTGTTGTTTCAACCGACAGCGATGAAATGACAACCCAAATGGCAAAACTTTTTGCCGCAATGGGTCAGCAAGCTCCAGAAGTGAAATACACGTTTGAGCTCAATCCTGATCACCCAATGGTAAAACGGATTGCCGATATTAGCGATGAAGAGCAATTTAATAATTGGATCGAACTACTATTTGAACAAGCATTACTTGCTGAGCGTGGTACATTAGAAAACCCAACAGCCTTTATCAAACGAATGAATAGTTTATTAGGCTAAAACAAAAAAGCACCGCAAATGCGGTGCTTTTTATTTTAACTAAATAGGTTATTTATTATCTATGCCTTTAGGATTTGGACCATATTTATTTTCGCCAGATTGGCTATCTTTACACATTAAAACGATAAATGAAATCAACATTATTAAGCCCAATATTGAAACAGGTAATACCAAATCTGCTGTAATACCATTTATCGCCAGATAAATAGATAAATAGATCATTATTAGAGGAAATAGTATCAACAATACCCACCAGCCACTTCTTCCTGTATCGTGTAATCGTCTTACCCCAACAGCTAAAGCAGGTAATAAAACAGCTAATGAATAAATATTACTTATCACTAAACCTCTCCCTAAACTACCACTTTGATAATCTACATAAAGCAATCCCAAAGAGATAATATTGCTTAAAAGAATAAACATCCAATACTCTCTCCGTCTTGCTCGCCCTGAAAATACGGCATATTTTTTCAATACTTCTAAATACCAATTCATAAAATTTTCATTCCCTACATAAGATTAAAAAACAGACTAAATTATAAATTTTCTTAAGATTATGCTACAATCCACAAAACTTATCTTTTACAACCCGAGAAAGTTCCTACTTTCCCGAAATTGTGGTGCAACGATGAAAGTGAATGAAAAATTACGTTTATTACGAGAAAACCATCATCTCTCCCAAGAAGATATGGCAACTAAACTGAGTATGTCCACAAAAGGTTATGCCAAAATTGAACGAGGCGAAACTCGTTCAAATTTGCCACGTTTAGAACAGATTTCTGAAATTTTTAATATGGATATATGTGAATTACTCACTTATGGGGAAGAAGAAAAAATTGTTAATTTAGCGCAATCTGTTTTTAATAATTCCGAAAACTCTCTTAATCATGCTATTATCTCTCTCGGAAATAATGACCTTCAAAAAGAGATAGAAAAATTCCAACTGATTATTCAACATAAAGACGAACTCCTTACGCATAAAGATGAAATCATTGAAAATCAGAAAAAAGAGATTGAATTACTACGGGAAATGAATGCTATTTTAAAATCGAAGAAATAAATATTTTAAAATAGCAAAAATCCCAAACAAACTCACCGCTTATTAGGCTTTTATTAAATTTCTGCTTTCAACCTACGAATTAGATCAGCATTAGCCGGAGGAAATTGCCCTTCTTCTAGCTCAGCTTGATCAAGCCAAAAACCTTCTTGCCCTTCTCGTCCAAAAGGCTCACCTACCCATTCTTCGACTAAATAGAAGAAAAATTCAATAGTTTTAGTTGGATAGTCAAAACAAAAATGCTCATAGGGAAATGCATTTAAAATTTGAATACCGATTTCTTCTTCTAACTCTCTAGCAAGAGCTTGTTCTGGTTTTTCATTTGCTTCTACTTTTCCACCTGGAAATTCAAGAGATTGAGCAAAATCTTGTCCTTCAAGACGCTGGGTAAGATAAATTTGTTTAAATTCATTACGGATAATCCCTGCTGCAACTTTCACCACTGATTTAGACATTATGTTTTACATTCCTAAATATTTAATCACTTATTCATACAATTATGATACAAGCGGTAGGATCTTTAAAATTTTTAATATTAATTTTTTATTTTATCACGATAACGCAGTAAACTAGCTGCTATGTTTATGGATAACCAATGCGTACTATAATAAAGAAGAAAACTATGACAGACAACGAATTTTGTATATTTACAAGCCAATTACAACAACAATTTCCTCATCAGCGAGTCTTACCTTTTGAATTTAAAGGGCAACGTTATTGGCTGAAACAGGTTGAACAGTTACAAGGGCGCGATAAATGGAGTAAAGGTAATCCCCTAAAAGCTTTTGAAAGAGAACGAGATAAATTACATTTTCTCAATAAAATGCAAGCTCCCGTGCCTCAATTAATATTGGAAACACCGACTTACTTTGTATTACAAGATGTTGGTACTCGTTTAGATCATATATTGAAAGAAGTTAATCCTACTCAATATAGTGAGATTTTACAATTAGCAGGTAAAACATTAGCAGATCTCCACCAGAAAGATCTTATTCATGGACGACCTGCACTACGAGATATGACCTATCTAAATGGTAAAATCTCATTTATTGATTTTGAAGCTCCCCTATTTTCACGTCATCTTGAATGGCAAAAAATCCGAGATCTATTACTGTTATTACATAATATGTTCAAAAAACAGGTTGATAAAAAAGAGATAGAAGGAGCTTTACAAGCTTATCGTCAAGAAAATGGAGAAAGGGTTTATCAAATGCTGAGCCGATTTATCTATAAAACACGAGGATTATTTTATCTAATGAAGTGCTTTAAACCTATTGCTGGTGGAGATTTATTGGCGGTACTTCGCCTTTATCAATTTATATTAGAAAAAAGCAATTAAACTCATCTTTGTAATTTATTATTCGTAAAAATAATATAGGGCTAATTATTAGCCCTATATTGTTATTTCATCCGTTATTTAACGCAATTTAAACATATTTGGCTTTGCTTCCGTGACAATGTTTATATTTTTTGCCCGAGCCACAAGGACAAGGCTCATTACGCCCAATCTTTAAGTTAGCAAGATCTTGTTCACTTAATTCATCGCTCCCTTCTTCGTGGTAATGAGAAGATTCTTGTTCCGCTGCTGCTTGACGTTCACGTTCAGCTTGCTCTACCTCTTCTTGACTACGCACTTGAATGCGGCTTAACACACTGATAACATTTACTTTCAAATGATCAAGCATATTGGTAAACATTTCAAAAGACTCTTTTTTATACTCTTGTTTTGGATCTTTTTGAGCATAACCACGCAGATGAATCCCTTTACGTAAGTAATCCATAGCAGAAAGATGCTCTTTCCAAAGCTCATCAAGATTTTGTAACATTACACCTTTCTCAAAGTTATGCATAATTTCTGCACCAACCATTGCTTCTTTTTGAGCATACTGCTCTTTAGCAATATTAATGATACGTTCACGTAATGTATCTTCATCAAGATCTTTTTCTTCATCAAGCCATTTTACTAGCGGTAATTCCATTCCAAACTCTTGATGTAAGCGAATTTCAAGCCCTGGTACATTCCACATTTCTTCAATAGATTGAGGTGGAATATATTGATCAATCACATTATTAAATACATCAGTACGGATCACATCAATCATTGCGGAAATATTCTCAGCATCTAATAAATGATTACGCTGTTCGTAAATTGCCTTACGCTGCTCATTAGCAACATCATCATATTGTAAAAGTTGTTTACGTCCATCAAAGTTGTGAGCTTCAACCTTAGCTTGTGCTGATGCAATCACACGAGTTAAGAGTTTTGATTCCATCGCTTCATCTTCTTCAGTAAACGCTTTACGCATCATATTGAGCTTGCCCTCGTTAAGATAAATTCGCATTAAAGCATCATCTAACGATAAGTAAAAACGAGATGAACCAGGATCGCCCTGACGGCCTGAACGTCCACGTAACTGGTTATCAATACGGCGAGATTCATGGCGTTCTGTACCGATAATATGTAAACCACCTGCTTTCATTACGATTTCGTGCTGTTTTTCCCATTCAGCTTTGATTTCAGCAACTTTTTCTGAAGTTGGGTTATCTAACTGAGCTACTTTCGCTTTCCAGTTACCGCCTAACATAATATCTGTACCTCGCCCAGCCATATTAGTCGCAATAGTTACTGCTCCTGGATACCCAGCATCAGCAATAATTTCTGCTTCTTGAGCATGGAATTTTGCATTCAGTACCTTGTGAGGTATACCCGCTTTTGTCAAGGCTTCTGATAATGCTTCTGACTTTTCAATTGAAATAGTCCCCACTAAAACAGGCTGTTGGCGAGCAATACACTCTTGAATATCTCGGATCACTGCTTTAAATTTAGCTGGTTCACTTTTGAACATCAAATCTGTTTTATCATCACGAATCATTGGTCGATTAGTTGGAATAACTACCGTATCTAATCCATAAATTTGTTGGAATTCAAAAGCTTCAGTATCCGCTGTCCCCGTCATACCTGCTAATTTTTCATATAAACGGAAATAATTTTGGTAGGTAATTGAAGCAACAGTCTGATTTTCCCCTTGAATATTTACCCCTTCTTTAGCTTCAATAGCTTGATGCAAACCATCAGACCAACGGCGACCTGCCATTGTTCTACCTGTATGTTCATCAATAATGACAATTTCACCGTCTTTTACAATGTAATCGACATTTACTTCAAACAATTTATGAGCTCTTAATGCAGCATAAACATGATGCAATAAACTAATACGTGCAGGGTGATAGAGGCTTTCCCCTTCGTGCATCAAACCCATTTGAGTCAGAAGTTCTTCTACTTTAACTTGACCACGTTCAGTTAAGTGAGCCTGCTTACTTTTCAGATCAAGGGTAAAATCTCCCTCACCAATATACTCATCACTATCTTCTTTATCTTGTAAAATCAAATGCGGAATAACTTTATCAATCGCTTGATAAATATGAGTTGCATCTTCAGCTGGTCCTGAAATAATTAAAGGTGTACGAGCTTCATCAATTAAAATCGAGTCCACTTCATCAACTAACGCATAATATAATGGGCGTTGGAAACGATCTTCTTTATTATGTGCTAAATTATCCCGCAAATAGTCAAAACCTAACTCACTATTCGTTGCATAAGTAATATCCGCTTTATACGCTATACGTTTTTCATCATGAGAAATTCCTGGAATATTTACCGCAACGCTCATACCTAAAAATTCAAATAATGGGCGATTCGTTTCCGCATCACGGCGAGCCAAATAATCATTTACAGTAACAACATGTACTCCTTTTCCCATTAATGCATTTAAATAGCAGGGTAATGTTGCGGTTAAAGTCTTACCTTCCCCCGTACGCATTTCAGCAATATTGCGATTAGTTAATACCATTCCGCCTATCATCTGAACATCAAAATGGCGCATACCTAATACACGTTTACTTGCTTCTCGCACTGTAGCAAAGGCCTCATGTAAAAGCCCATCTAAACTTTCACCACTAGCAATCCGCTGTTTAAATTCAGCCGTTTTTGCTTTTAGTTGTTCATCAGTTAGTTTCTCAAATTCAGGTTCTAATTTATTGATTTGCACTACACGTTTATTTAAACGGCGTAAAGTACGTTCATT
This sequence comes from Vespertiliibacter pulmonis, assembly GCF_013377275.1. Taxonomy (NCBI): domain Bacteria; kingdom Pseudomonadati; phylum Pseudomonadota; class Gammaproteobacteria; order Pasteurellales; family Pasteurellaceae; genus Vespertiliibacter; species Vespertiliibacter pulmonis. The sequence goes on along the minus strand of NZ_CP016615.1, from coordinate 1,403,946 downwards.
GCTACTTCCAAAAATAGCAGTCATTAATTTAGTAAACATAAAAATCCTTTCGTTATTTAATTAAAACATTAATACTTATTCATAAAACATCATTAAATAACTGGCCCAGCTCGAATAGGCGGATTAACTAGCGTATCAAAATGATAATAGGAGGTAAAAAGTTGGCAAAATGTTACCGCTTGTTTGATAACAACTTGAAGAGAAAATAGATCTTGTAAGAAAAAATAAATCTGAGTTTCATCAGATTGTGATTGAGCCTTTGCGACTAGCTCACTTAGGGTAAGCGTCTGCTGAATAGGGCTATTTTCAGTTTCATTTGATAACTGAGGGATAGGCAACGCTAAAATCGCAACAATACCAAGAAGAAGTTGCGACCAAAATGCTGATTTATGCAGTTGCTTAAAGAATCTCATTATCATTCATTACTTGAAAAATTATGATTATTATACGCTAATTTTGTAAAATTAGTCAGAATATTAGAGTAAGATTAAGGGAAAACAAACCAAAAGTGATTAAAACAGATGAAAATTCAGCCACTTAAAAATATTAGTGACATTTTACAGAACTCTAGCCTAGCAAAAATTGTCGAACGCAGTAATCAAATCAATTTAATCAACCAAAACATTAAGCAGAGACTGCCAACGCAATATCAAAATCTTTACCGTATAGTAAATTTGTATGATAATTCGTTGGTTATTGAAGTACCAAGTGCTAGTGTTAGACAAGGATTTCTACTACAACAATCCTTATTACTTAAATTGATCCAAACGGACTTTCCGAATATTACTGAATTGGAATTCAAATTGAATCCTGAATTCAAAACTATTTAAATTAACTGAAAGAGGATACTCGAATGAAAAAAATCGTATTAATTGCACTAACTACCCTATTAGGGGCTTGTTCTACATTACCAGAAAAAACAATATCTGGCACATTCAAAGGCACATTACCTTGCGCTGACTGTCAAAAAATTGATGCTGAGCTTATTTTAAATAAAGATAAAACTTACGAATATAATACTGTTTACTTCAAAAATAAAAAACAGCACCCATTTTCAGAAAAAGGCGCTTATATCTGGGATAAAAACAAGGCCGATGTTATTCATTTACAACCAGGTAGCACTTCTGAAATTTTACTAAAAGTTTCAGATAACTACGTTGAAATATGCGACGAAAATGGTGAAGCTCCTCAAAACAATCAGTATAAATTATTAAAAACTGCACCTTAATAAATGGTTCTACTAGCTTTAAATTAAATAAAGCGCCCTCTATAACCATTCTTTTTTATTAAGAACTTATAAAACCCTAGCTTTATAGTTAGGGTTTTATCTTTAAAACGGTTTAAAAACAGTATTAAAGTCCTAGTTATCATATGAAATGATGATGTCTATTGGCTTTTTATAGCATAGCAATCTTAAGTGAGAATAGATAAAATGTTTGTATAGTTATAGAAATTTTGTACAATTCTAGGTGTTATGATAATAGAATGGCGGTGAGAGGGGGATTCGAACCCCCGATACGGTTTCCCATATACACGCTTTCCAGGCGTGCTCCTTCAACCACTCGGACATCTCACCAATCAATAAAAAATGTGCAAGGAATGCACATTTGAATTTCGTTAAACTATACCTGATTTTAATGGTCTAAGCAAGATGTTATAAACTTACGAGAACAATTATTGCCCATGCCCCATACAATTAGGCGATTTAGGTGCAACCTGCCCTGTTTCTACCCATTCTGTTGGAGTATAAATATGCAATGCTAATGCGTGTACACCTGTTTCTAATTCGTGAGCTAAACAAGCATAAATTGCACGATGACGAGCAACCATTCGCATTTCATCAAAAAAAGAGGAAACGAGTGTAACTTTAAAATGAGATTCAGCCCGTCCAGCACTGTGCTTGTGGCTTTCATTTTCGATTTGTAATAAAGTTGGGGAAAATTCTGCCATTAGCTTGGCATTAATCGTTTGTTCTACGGACATTTTTCTACTCCATTTGGAAATTTATGGCAAAATAATACTATACTTTGTCTTAACCTGATTTACAAAATCATCATCACTGACAGAAAGGAAATTTTATGAAATTATCAACCAAAGTCATTACCTTTACAACTTTACTCACAACATTAGTTCTTACAGGTTGTCAAACACCATCGAATACGCTCACCTTCACGACTCCCTCACCAAGCTCAATGTTTGATACCAATAATCAAACTGCATTAGTGAATGTTGCCACCCGTGATTTACGCCCATCTGCTGAAGTGGCAAGTTATACCTCTTCAGGACAAATTACTCGTCTGAATGCTGTACCAGATGTTGCCCAAATGTTTCAACAAGCAATGCAACAAAACCTTAATAGCAAAGGCTTTGCTGTTGTGCAAGGAGCAGGCAACGCCAATGTTACTCTAAACATCAAAAAATTCTTTGCTGATGTAGAACAAGGTAATTTACGCTATAAAATCAATGCCAATATTAATGTTGACGTTGCAGTAAGCGGAACAAGAGGTAATTTCAATAAAAATTTTGCAACCTCTCGCTCTTATGAGGGTGCTTTTGGTGCAAACAACACCGAAATACAGAAAGTATTGAATAACGCTTATTCAGATATGATCCAAACAATCTATAACGATAATGAAATTGGCAATGCTATTCATCAATTTAAATAGTTATTCACAATAGCTTCAACAAGCGGTCAGAATCTAGCATTTTTTGCATTGTGATCGCTTGCCATATTTCCATTCAAATATTTATTACCAGTCTCTTTTAATGCTGTTATAAGGACAATCAATGACTGATACACTTAATCACCAAATCAGCCAAATTATCTCGGCAGAGCTTGCCGTACGCTCAGAACAAATTCTTGCGGCTATACATTTACTTGATGAAGGCAATACGATTCCTTTTATTGCACGGTATCGTAAAGAAGTTACGGGCGGATTAGACGATACCCAACTACGCCATTTTGAAAGCCGTTTAACCTATTTACGAGATCTCAATGATCGCCGCCAAACTATTCTTAAATCCATTGATGAACAAGGTAAACTTACAGATGATCTTCGAACAAAAATAGAGCAGACCGAAAGTAAAACAGAGCTAGAAGATCTCTATTTACCCTACAAACCTAAGCGCCGTACTCGTGGGCAAATTGCCATTGAAGCAGGGCTTGAGCCTTTAGCTGAAAGTCTTTGGAATAATCCAGCTCAACTGCCTGAACAAGTTGCTGAGAAGTATATCAATGCAGAAAAAGGGGTATCTGATATAAAATCCGCCCTTGATGGCGCTCGCTATATTTTAATGGAACGTTTCGCAGAAGATGCTGAATTACTTGCAAAACTTCGCCATTATCTCACCGCTTACGCAACTATTGAAGCTAAAGTAATTGACGGTAAAGAGCAAGAAGGTGAAAAATTCCGTGATTACTTTACACATAGTGAACCTTACAAAACAGTACCCTCTCATCGTGCATTAGCAATGTTTCGTGGGCGTAATGAAAGTATATTATCGCTCTCACTCAATGCAGATCCTAATGCTGAAGAAGGCAGTCGCACAAGTCATTGTGAAGAAATTATTCGTGAACATTTAGGAATAATTTTCAATAACCAACCTGCAGATAGTTGGCGTAACCAAGTCATTAGTTGGACGTGGAAAATTAAAGCCTTACTTCACCTCGAAACTGAGCTAATGGGAACATTACGGGAAAAAGCAGAAGACGAAGCGATTGATGTATTTGCTCGCAACCTTTCAGCACTCTTAATGGCAGCACCTGCTGGAGCAAGAAATACAATGGGGCTCGATCCTGGTCTTCGCACTGGAGTAAAAGTTGCAGTTGTAGATACCACAGGGAAATTACTAGATACCGCCACAATCTATCCCCATACGACTGATCCTAAGAAAGCAGGGCAAATCTTATATTCACTCGGTAAAAAACACCACGTCGATCTCGTGGCAATCGGTAATGGCACAGCCTCTCGAGAAACTGAACGATTTACCAAAGAAGTAATCCAGCAATACGGCGATTGGACACCACAAACTGTTGTCGTTAGTGAAGCAGGTGCGTCTGTCTATTCTGCCTCTGAACTAGCCGCAGCAGAATTTCCAACCCTTGATGTATCGCTACGAGGTGCAGTTTCTATCGCTCGCCGTTTGCAAGATCCATTGGCAGAACTGGTAAAAATTGAACCTAAAGCGATTGGTGTTGGACAATATCAGCACGATGTTAATCAATCCCAGCTCGCTCGCAAACTGGATGCCGTTGTTGAAGATTGTGTAAATGCCGTTGGCGTAGATTTGAATACCGCCTCTGCTTCTCTACTCGCTCGTGTTGCAGGTATGAGTAAAACACTTGCTCAAAATATTGTGGCATACCGTGATGAAAATGGACGCTTTACTAGCCGATCGGACTTAAAAAAAGTACCTCGTCTTGGGCCTAAAGCCTTCGAGCAATGTGCTGGATTTATGCGAATTTTAAACGGGAAAAACCCGCTTGATGCTTCAAGTGTTCACCCTGAAGCCTACCCTGTTGTTGAAAAAATTCTGCAAGCTACCGCTTCTACGCTGAATGAGTTGATGGGAAATTCAACTAAAATTCATAGCCTGCACGCTAACCAATTCGTTGATGAAAAATTTGGTTTACCCACTGTTAATGATATTTTTAAAGAGCTTGAAAAACCGGGGCGAGATCCTCGTGGTGAATTTAAAACTGCAACATTTATGGACGGTGTGGAAACCATTAACGATCTCAAAGCGGGAATGATCTTAGAAGGTACAATTACCAATGTAACTAACTTTGGAGCCTTTGTGGATATTGGCGTTCATCAAGACGGCTTAGTACATATTTCAATGCTTGCTAACAGCTTTGTGGACGATCCACACAAAGTTGTTAAAACGGGTGATATTGTAAAAGTGAAAGTACTTGAAGTTGATGTCCCTCGCAAGCGAATTGCACTCACAATGCGTTTAGACGATAAGCCAACTGAAAAAACTGAAACAAATAGTCCATCTCGCAAGAAATTTGACCGAAATGATCGCTTGCTACGTCAAGAAAAAAGCGTGGGCAATAATGTATTTGCAGACGCACTCAAAGGCTGGAAAAAATAATTTATTTTGCCAAATAATCCCTTGCTAATGCAGGGGATTTATTTTATTAGGTTACTTTTTACTCTTATCAATATTTTTAATAATCGCCCGAGATTGTTTATCCATTGATACTTCAATTTTATGATCTACCACCACATTCATATTGATCGTAATCCCTTCTTTAGGCGTTTCAAGCTGAATTTTAGGGGTACAAGCGGTGAGATTGAAGCACAACATTACGCTCCACAATAATATTATTTTCTGTATCATCGATTATCCAATTTTTGATAAATAGAATGCTCAATATTTTGTTCAAATTGTGAACCATAATTGATCAACTGCCACAAATCAAACAAATTTTCTTGGTGATTATAGTTCAAATTAATCTTTGCATTTTGATGTTCAGATAAGGCTAATTTCAAAGCGGATTTTAACCGCATCTGCCCTAAAGAATTTAACTGAATTTGTCCGTTTAGTTCCTCAATTTGACTATCATTGACCAAATAAGTCAGTAACTGTTCGGTATAACCACTTTTCTTCATCGCATTTAATAAGTCAGGGGTAAATTTTAGGGAGGAACTACCCGCTTGTGTAAAACTTCCGCCACAAATATAACACGGCTGACCACTCAGCCAAAACGGTAAATTAGCCTGCATTTTACCTGTAAGAGAAAGATGATGATACTGCGCTAAAGCTAATAATTGTTCAAATTGAATATCACGCAATTTAAGATAAGCAACTTGCCGTTGAGGCAAGGCAAAACGTTCAATATTCAATGAACCACCCAATAAATTAAAAGAGAGCTGTCGTAACAATAATGGGCGATTTTTAGTATAAGGATAATGTCCCTGCAATTTCAATTTTGCATTTGTTATCGGCAGTCCCACATTAATTTCTGCTATTTGTACATCAAGGGCTTGTTTAACTCCAATATCTATTTCATTATTTTGAAGCCGATAAGGCAGAGAAAACTCAATCCCCTTTAACTCCCCGCTTGGAAAAGAAATAGCTCCCTGCTGAATTGAAAAATGTCCGCCTGCCACAAACCCTGTTTTACTATTAGCACTAAATGCTGTTTCTCCCCTAATTTTGCCGTGAGTAATCACCCAATTTGAGCGAAATGGAAGCAATGATTGGAAAACATTAGCAGGTTGCTCACTCCAATAAAGTCGTCCTACAATACTACTATCTCTTTCCGATAATTGTCTGCGAGCAAACAACCGAATAGGTCCTAATGTACCCGCTGTAACTTCGCCTTTAAAATTGAGATTTTCCAACTCTCCATTAACATTAAGTCGTGCCGTAGGTTGCTCTAGCGTCCCACCATAACTAAATTCTGTTTTCGGAGCTGAGAGTTTTACTCCCCCTGTTAATCGCCATTTTTCGTAGGCAAACGTAATCGGCTCAAGCAAACTTAGTTCAAGTTTTGGAATTTTAATGCTCTCCCGCTGAATGTTATCTAATTTGCCATAAAGTTCTGAAAGCTGAACGACTTTTCCGTGCCAATTCCCTCGTCCAGTAAGTGAAAGCAGGCTTTTAGCAATTGCTAAACGGCTATTTCCCCAGAATTTCCATTGCCAACGATCGTTTATGCCCGTTTCTTGTTGAGCATCTGAAAAAAAAGTTAATGCCCCTGCTTTAAAATTTTTAGCATACCCATCTAAATGTAATTCTATTTGTTTAAAATCGGGACTTTCACCTCTAAAAATTGCCTGCAATCTGCCGTTAATTCCTTGCTTATTTACTCGGATACCCGCCAATGGAAAACGTAGATCTTGGATATCTAAAAAACGTTCTTTGCCCGTTACTCGTAAAAGAGCAGATGAAAGAAACCGTAGGGTTGGATCGTGATAACTACCACTAATACTCAATGGCACGGCGCTATATAAAATAAAATTACCTTGCTTGATATTACCGTGAATATTTACGGGTAAGCTAAAATTAGCTGCCTGCCATTCCCCTTCTGGACTGTTAATTACTACATTACCTTTGCCTTTTTTATTCTCAGAAAGCAAACTCAAACGAATTGCAGTTTTAATTGGAAATAAGTTTTGCCAATCAAACTGCTGAGGGGTTATTTTGCTCGTGATAAAACCTCGCAATGCGAGATTTTCACTTAATGCCCAATCAAACTTTCCTTGCTCAATTACAATACTGTTTTTATCAATAGTAAATGGGAAGGTTAATTGATGATCGGGTAAGACCTGTGATTGTAGCTGCCACTGACCCACTCTCTGATCATTCAATCTTTGCCACGTTAAGATTGAATGCCCCTGTTGTAATGCAAGATCAGGAGAAAGTTCTGTTGGCAAATGCCATTGATATTCTGCGATTAAATTTTCGGGTAACTGTAATAAATTTTCAGGTAATTGTGTATTCAATGTGAATTTATGAGTTTCCTGCTTACTTGGACGATATGCTATTTCGCCAGCCAGTTGTCGCCCCGTTAAAGTCAATTCAATTTTTACCTGATTTTGTGCAAGATAAGCGGTCAGATTTTCACTATTTTTTGCAATATGGATTTCACTTGGACTAGCTAATAACTGAGAAATTCTTGCGGGAAGATTCTCTGGTAAATTTACCCAAGCTAATTGTTTAATATCGATATATCCATTAGGTAGTAATGCTATTATCGATTTAATTTGTTCAGGCCCAAAGGTTGAAGACTGTTCATTTTTTGGAAATTTATCGAAACAAGTGTAATCTAACGTGGCTTGTTGTAATGAAAGGTTCGGTATCTCTGCCCATTGGATTTTAAAGCCATCAGCACGAAGTAACGGACAGCCTTGATAAGTAAGTGAAAAATGCGGTAACTGTGCCTTTTCCCAGCTACTGACTAGGGGGTGAGGAATATCTATTCGCCACGCATTCGGTAAAACCCAATTTATCGTAGTTGCAAGCTGTCCACTACTGAATAAAGCTACGGTGCTTGCTATTAGCATTGCAAACACCGCAGTTAAAATGAATATTATTCGGCGAACCATCATTACTTTCTCGCTATATCGGTATAGCTTGTAATTTACAACACGATATTAGTTAGAGGGTATAACATCGCTAAACCTGTTGCGAGTGTCCAAGCTGTTGGGTTCTTAATATTTTTGCCTAATAATAACCAAGCTAACGCCATAAAAATCATAAATTGTACAGCAAAGAAGATAAAAAATGGATAAAGAGGAGTTTCTGGCATTAAATGTAAATATTGATACATCATAAATGCCACCCAAAGGTAATTCAGTATCAAAGTTCCCAATGCTAGCAATACTAATAATTTTAAAAAGCCTTCTAACCGACTTTTAGCTAATACGAGATACCATCCAGCTAACAAAATCCCCAATAATAATTGAGCAAAATTATTCGCACGAAGACCATTAAATAACGAAGGCAATTCATACCAATAGATCAATAAATATTGGAAAACCGCAATGCCCGCCATTGCTAATCCACAGTAAATAAAAATATTTTTAAATTGTTCATCTTCTGGTAATTTCCATAATAAAAATGGCAATACCACTGATACCGTCATAATCAGTAATGCGGGAGTATGCTTTGGTGTAAAGCCTAGACTATAAGCTGTATTACCTAATGAAAATAGCACTAACCAAGGTAAAATTGTAACTAATCTCCCTCGTTGCCCTGGGCAAATATCCCCTTTCCATAGCACAATTAAACTAAGAATAATGGTAACTAAAAAGGCTAACAAATAAGGTGAGATAAAAATCGAATTTTTAGGTGCTGCATTGTAATTAAGCCACATTTGAATAAACAGCATTAAACACAATGGTAAAATAGTGAAAGTGATAATTTCCAATTTAGAATTAGATTGTTGATGATCTGACATAAACTAAACTTACTAAAAGTGACTTTATAACGTGATTATGCCATACTATTAGCTCATTTTTCTAATAATTAAGAGGATTCATTATGAGAATTTTACATACTATGTTACGTGTTGGAAATTTAGAACGTTCAATTAAATTCTATACTGATATTTTAGGTATGCAGTTATTACGAATGACAGAAAATGAACAGTACAAATATACTTTAGCTTTTTTAGGTTATGGTGATGAAAGTGAGGGTGCAGTACTAGAGCTTACTTATAACTGGGGTGTTGAACAATACGAACTAGGTACAGGTTACGGGCATATTGCTATTGGAGTTGACGATATTTATGCAACAGTTGAAGCTGTTCGCAATGCGGGCGGAAAAGTTACCCGTGAAGCTGGAGCCGTATTAGGTGGCAAAACGGTTATTGCTTTTGTAGAAGATCCTGATGGCTATAAAATTGAATTTATCGAAAATAAAGATGCACAAAAAGCCCTAGGCTAACAAATTAAATAGCAAGCGGTCAGTTTTAGCTATTTTTTACATTGCCTATTTGATCAATATCTAAAATGCAAATAGGCTTTGAGTAAGAAATTTCTAAAATTATACGCATCATTATTGTTATGAGGAATTAAAATGGACAATATCGTAATTGTCGGTGGTGGTGCAGGTGGTTTAGAGCTTGCTACATTTTTAGGCAATAAATTAGGTCGTAGAGGGAAAGCCAAAATCATTTTAGTTGATCGCAACCCATCTCATTTATGGAAGCCTCTCTTACACGAAGTTGCGACTGGCTCTCTTGATGATGGCACAGACGCATTAAGCTATCGTGCTCACGCTGCATTACATAATTTTGAATTTCAGCAAGGTTCAATTACGGGGCTAAATCGATCTCAAAAAACTATTACACTTGCCCCAATTTATAATGACAATAACGAATTATTAGTTGCCGAACGGCATATTAGCTACGATAAATTAGTAGTAGCAATCGGAAGTAAATCTAATGATTTCGGTATCTCAGGCGTAGCTTCACACTGCATTTTCTTAGACAGCGCTGAACAAGCCAAACATTTTCATCAACGTATGATGGAACTCTTTTTAAAATTTTCCAATAATAACGAAAAAGAGGTACACATTGCCATTGTAGGTGGAGGGGCAACAGGGGTAGAGCTGTCTGCAGAATTATACAATGCCGTTAAACATCTCAATGAATATGGTTTTGGTAAATTAAATAATACTAGCTTGAAAGTAACCTTAATTGAAGCAGGTAATCGTATTTTACCAGCTTTATCCGAACGAGTTTCAACAGCTGCCATTCAAGAATTACGCTCGCTAGGTGTTGATGTCCGAACCAATACCACTATTGTTGAAGCCAAAGAAGGAACTTTAATTACAAAAGAAGGTGAAACGATTTCAGCAAATTTATTAGTTTGGGCAGCAGGTATTCGTGTATCCGATATTACCGAACAATTTGATGGCTTAGAAACTAACCGACTACACCAACTTGTTATTAAAGATACTCTACAAACCACGCAAGACGATAATATATTCGTAATCGGCGATTGTGCGGCTTTGTTACAAAAAAACGGCAAATTTGTACCACCAAGAGCACAAGCTGCTCACCAAATGGCAAGCTGTTGTGGCTATAATCTAATCGCATTACATAACAATAAACCTCTTAAACATTTTGTGTTTAATGATAAAGGATCATTAGTATCTTTCTCACGCTTTGGTACAGTAGGAAGTTTAATGGGTAATCTCACTAAAGGCTCAATGTTTATTGAAGGACGTATTGCACGCCTTGCCTATCTTTCTCTTTATCGAATGCACCAAGCGGCATTACACGGTTGTTTTAAAACGACATTGATTGTATTGGTTGGCAAAATTAATCGTTTCTTACGTCCGTCTTTAAAACTGCACTAATTACAAGATTGCAGAGATATTCGTTTTTAACCCATATTTATGCCATAATATCAGCCCTTAATTTATTTCTAAGGGCTGATTTTTTTGCAAATTTTATCACTAACCAACCGCTTGTATAATTTTAATATTCCAAATGACAACTGAAACCGAAAATACACAACCCAATTATAATTTACTAAAAAATAGATTTCGTGGCTATTTACCCGTCGTAATTGATGTAGAAACGGCAGGACTAAATGCCCAAACCGATGCCCTACTCGAAATTGCTGCAATTACCTTAAAAATGGACGAAAACGGCGATCTTCAACAAGATCAGCAATTTCATAGCCATATCAAACCTTTTGATGGTGCAAATATCAATCCTGAATCGCTTAAGTTTAATGGCATTGATATTGATAATCCGCTACGAGGAGCAGTACCAGAAGAAATTGCCATCATTGAAATGTTTAAAATGGTGCGCAAAGCTATTAAAGATAACGATTGCCAACGAGCTGTTATCGTAGCTCATAACGCTACGTTTGATCAGGCATTTCTACAAGCTGCGGTAAAACGTATCAATGCCAAAAGAGATCCATTTCACCCTTTTGCAATGTTTGATACCGCAACACTTGCAGGCTTTATGTACGGGCAAACTGTGCTAATCAAAGCCTGTCAAATAGCGCATATTCCCTTTGACGGTAAACAGGCCCATTCTGCTTTGTACGATACTGAGCGTACCGCAGAGCTTTTTTGCACAATGGTAAACCGCTTAAAAAATCTAGGTGGATTTCCACCTCATAACACACAATAAAGCCTTATTCTTACAAGCGGTAACTTTCCACAGAAATTCACCGCTTTTTCTATAAACAATTTACGTAAATCGTAAATTTTCCCTTTCATTCCCTGTCTATTCGCTATATTATGCAACACTTATAAAAGCGTATTCATTACGCATGTCGAGCTGAATTTTATTCAGATTTTTTGCCTTTTCTCAACAATACCCTAGGGGGAAAACAAAAATAAATGGAAAAGTTAGATCAAAAACCAATTATTGAACTTCGTTCTATAACAAAAAGTTATGGTGATAAAACAATTATTGATAACTTAGATCTTACAATCAATGATGGTGAATTTTTAACAATTTTAGGTCCATCTGGTTGTGGTAAAACAACGGTTTTACGTTTAATTGCAGGTTTTGAAGAATTAACTGCAGGTACGATTATGCTAGATGGGCAAGATGTAACGACAACATCTGCTGAATACCGTCCCGTCAATACTGTGTTCCAAAGTTATGCACTTTTCCCCCATATGACTATTTTTGAAAACGTCGCCTTTGGTCTGCGTATGCAAAAAGTGCCTGAAGCTGAAATCAAACCTCGTGTTATGGACGCTTTGCGTATGGTTCGCTTAGAAGAAATGGCAAGCCGAAAACCCTCTCAGCTATCAGGCGGTCAGCAACAACGTATTGCTATTGCCCGTGCAGTGGTAAATAAACCTAAAGTATTATTACTTGATGAATCTCTTTCTGCCCTTGATTACAAATTGCGTAAAGAAATGCAAAATGAGCTGAAAGCATTGCAACGTCAATTAGGCATTACTTTTATTTTTGTAACTCACGATCAAGAAGAAGCATTAACAATGTCTGATCGTATTATTGTTATGAATAAAGGTAAAATTGAGCAAGACGGAACACCTCGTGAAATTTATGAAGATCCGAAAAATCTATTTGTCGCTCATTTTATTGGCGAGATCAATGTATTTGACGCAACTATTATTGAACGTGTAAGCGAAAAAACCGTTAAAGCAAATGTAGAAGGTAGAATTTGTGAAATTTACACTGATATTCCTGTTCATCCAAATGACAAACTCAAAGTATTGTTACGCCCTGAAGATATTGTAATTGAAGAACTTGATGAAAACGAAGGTTCAAAAGCAATTATCGGACACGTTATCGATCGTAACTATAAAGGAATGACACTAGAATCCAGCATTGTACTCGATCATAACGGGATGAAAGTATTAGTCAGTGAGTTCTTTAATGAAGATGATCCAAATATTGATCACTCTATCGGTCAAAAAGTCGCTTTAACATGGCACGAAGGCTGGGAGGTTGTAATTAACGATGAAGGTAACTAATAATAAATTCCAAACAGTTACTGTTGGTATTATTTTCGGTTGGCTGATTTTCTTCGTACTCATTCCGAATTTATTAGTGCTGTTTACCAGTTTTATGACAAAAGACAGCAGTAACTTACTTGAACTCAGTTTTTCACTTGATGGCTATGCACGATTAATTGATCCACTTTACTCACAAGTATTATGGAACTCTCTCTATATGGCAGGTATCGCTACGATTATCTGCTTAATTATCGGCTATCCATTTGCATTTATGATCGCAAAATTACCTGAGAAATATCGTTCACTCTTGCTATTTTTAGTTGTTTTACCATTTTGGACAAACTCTCTCATCCGTATTTATGGAATGAAAATTTTTCTCGGTGTGAAAGGTGTACTCAATGAAGCACTAATGTCTATTGGCTTAATAGACAGTCCTATTCGGATTTTAAATACCGAAGTTGCTGTTATTATTGGTTTGGTCTATATTTTACTGCCATTTATGATTTTACCTTTATACTCTTCCATTGAAAAACTTGATGGGCGTTTACTTGAAGCCGCAAGAGATCTCGGTGCAAATACGTTTCAACGTTTTATTAAAGTAATTATTCCACTCACAATGCCAGGAATTGTAGCGGGTTGCCTACTTGTTCTATTGCCTGCAATGGGTATGTTTTATGTAGCAGATCTACTTGGTGGGGCAAAAGTACTGCTAGTTGGTAATATTATAAAAAGCGAATTCTTAGTTACTCGTAACTGGCCATTTGGTGCGGCGATTAGTATTGCACTGACTATTTTAATGGCACTAATGATCTATGTTTACTACCGTGCGAATAAGCTAATGAATAAGAAAGTGGAGTTAGAATAATGAGACGCGTATTTAACAGTTTATTTATGTTTTTAGTGTACGCCTATCTGTACATTCCCATTATTATTTTAGTAGTAAACTCATTTAATGCCGACCGTTACGGTTTATCGTGGAAAGGATTCAGTTTTAACTGGTATGAGCGTCTATTAAATAATGACACCCTAATACAAGCAGCAATGAACTCTGTAAGCATTGCGTTTTTTGCGGCAACACTTTCTACAATCATTGGGACATTAACCTCTATTGCTCTGTATCGCTACCAATTTCGTGGAAAACAAATGGTAGGTGGAATGCTATTTGTGGTAATGATGTCGCCTGATATTGTAATGGCAGTATCACTGTTAGCCCTTTTTATGTTAGTGGGAATGTCATTAGGCTTTTGGTCTCTACTTTTTGCTCATATTACGTTCTGCTTACCTTATGTGGTGATTACCGTTTCATCTCGCTTAAAAGATTTTGACGGAAAAATGCTTGAAGCAGCTAAAGATCTTGGAGCCAGTGAATTTACAATTTTACGTAAAATCCTCTTACCACTATTATTGCCTGCTATAATCTCAGGTTGGTTGCTTAGCTTCACCATTTCACTTGATGACGTGGTTGTATCTTCATTTGTTACCAGTGCAAGCTATGAAGTATTACCGCTGAAAATTTTCTCATTAGTGAAAACAGGTGTAACACCAGAAGTTAATGCCTTAGCAACGTTAATGATTATTTTCTCACTCACTCTCGTGATATTAAGCCAAATTATCACTCGCAAGAAACATTAATCATTCCCAAACAGCCCGCCATAAATAGCGGGTTGTTTTTTAATACAACACGCCGTAAATTTCCACTTTTAGTTGCTTTCTACTTATTTTCTTAATAATTCAATATAATTCAATTAACAAAATTTCTATAAAATCTAACCGCTTGATCTGTTATTTTATCCAGTTTTCCGTTATGCTAACTACTTTTCATCAGCATAGAAATTACAATGATCGGACGACTTCACGGAACTATTCTCGAAAAATCACCACCTGAAATGGTGCTTGATGTACAAGGCGTTGGTTACGAAATACTATTACCAATGACCAGTTTTTACGACCTCCCCGCCGTAAACGAACAAACAACAATTTTTACACATCTTGTTGTGCGAGAAGATGCCCATCTACTTTTTGGATTTTCTCAAAAACAAGATAGAACCCTTTTTCGTGAACTCATTAAAACTAATGGTGTTGGGCCAAAACTTGCTCTGGCTATTTTGTCAGCAATGTCTGTTGCACAATTTGCAACGGCAGTGGAACAAGAAGATCTCTCAAAACTTATTAAAATTCCAGGCGTCGGGCGTAAAACTGCCGAACGTTTATTAGTTGAGCTAAAAGGGAAATTCAAAGGCATTGCACAAAGTGATTTCTTTCAGGAACAGCCTATCAACCAAATTATTGCAACCGATACGATTGAACCTGCCGATGAAGCCCGTGAGGTACTCATTGCCTTAGGTTATAAACCTGCAGATGCTGAAAAAATGATTAAGAAAGTAAATAAAACAGGTGTAACAAGCGAACAGTTAATTCGTGAAGCCTTGAAAAATGCATTATGATAGAAGCCGATAGAATTATTAGCACAGTTCCAAAACGGGAAGATGAAGTTATTGACCGAGCAATCCGCCCCAAAATGCTGGCAGATTATGTCGGACAACCATCTGTTTGTGAGCAGATGGAAATATTCATTAAAGCATCAAAATTACGCAACGACGCACTTGATCACTTGCTAATTTTTGGACCACCGGGGTTGGGGAAAACCACGCTAGCAAACATTGTCGCAAATGAGATGGGTGTAAATATTCGTACGACATCAGGACCTGTTCTTGAAAAAGCAGGAGATTTAGCCGCAATGCTGACTAACTTAGAACCTTATGATGTGCTATTTATTGATGAAATCCACCGCTTGTCCCCTGCGATTGAAGAAGTTTTATACCCAGCAATGGAAGATTACCAATTAGATATTATGATCGGTGAAGGTCCTGCTGCTCGCTCAATTAAATTAGATTTACCCCCCTTCACATTAGTTGGTGCAACGACACGAGCAGGCTCACTCACTTCTCCATTACGAGATCGTTTTGGCATTGTCCAACGCTTGGAATTTTATTCCGTTGATGACCTCACCTCTATCGTTAAACGCAGTGCCGACTGCTTAAATTTAAACCTAGCTTTTGACGGTGCTTATGAAATTGCTCGCCGTTCTCGTGGTACACCTCGTATTGCCAACCGCTTATTACGTCGTGTAAGGGACTTTGCTGATGTTCGCAATAATGGCATTATTTCATCAGAGATTGCCAAACAAGCATTGACAATGCTAGATGTTGACCCTGAAGGTTTTGATTTTATGGATAGAAAATTACTCTCAGCAGTAATCGAACGCTTTGATGGTGGACCTGTCGGCTTAGATAACCTTGCAGCGGCTATTGGCGAAGAACGAGATACCATTGAAGATGTATTAGAACCTTATTTAATTCAGCAAGGCTTTTTACAACGTACTCCCCGTGGTCGGATTGCTACTTCTCGAACTTATACCCATTTTGGCTTAGTAAAAACCACATAATAAGCGGTCAGTTTTCATATTTTTTTGCATCGTAGGCATTATTTTTTTGATAATGCCTTCTTTTCTAATACATCTTTATTTTTTCCATACGATTAAATCACAGTAATAAACATTGCTATCTTCCTCCTATTAAGGGCAAATTCCATTCAAATTAACAAAAATTAGTGAACTTTCTCACAGAATATAAAATTACTTTGCTTTAATTTATATAAAAAACTTTACAGAATCATACTTTTCCGCTAATAATCGTAAAAATAACTAAAATTCTAACTAGGAGAAGTTTATGCAAACGAAATTCATTCACTCACTACTGGCTTCAGCAATTACACTGGGATTATCCATCTCCACTTTTGCGGCAAAAATCCCCGAAGGCACTCAGCTTGCAGAAAAACAAGAAATTGTTATCAATAACGGAACTGAGCCACAAAGCCTTGACCCACAAAAAAGTGAAGGCGTACCTGAAGCCCAAATTTCATACCAACTATTTGAAGGGCTGGTTACCCAAGATGAAGACGGAAAGATTATTCCTGGCGTTGCCCTTTCTTGGGAAAGCACACCTGATTTTAAACAATGGACATTTAAACTACGTCCAGAAGCCAAATGGTCTAATGGTGAACCTGTTACGGCTGAAGATTTTGTCTTTGCCTACCAACGGTTAGTTGATCCAAAAACCGCCGCGCCATATTCAAGCTATATGACTTATATGAAAGTTGAAAATGCTCAAGACATTATTAATGGTAAGAAAAAACCTGAAGAGCTTGGGGTAAAAGCACTTGATGCGCATACTTTACAGCTTACTTTAACCGATCCTGTTCCTTATTTAATTGGAATGACTTCACACCATTCCACCCTACCGATACCAAAATCAGTAGTTGAAAAATTTGGTGATGCGTGGGTAAAAGAAGAAAATCTTGTCGGTAACGGTGCTTATCGTTTAACTAAACACGTTATCAATGAAAAAATTGAGTTTGAGCGTAGCCCAACCTATTGGAACAACAAAGAAACAGCGATCAATAAAGCCACATTCTTAGCCATTCCACTTGCTACCACCGATGTACAACGTTACCGTGCAGGTGAAATTGATATTACTAACTATGGTTTACCAACCGATAGTTTCCAAACCTTGAAAAAAGAAATCCCAAATGAAGTGTTTGTCGTCAGAACATTAGGGACTTACACCTACGAAATCAATAACAAAAAAGCACCTTTTGATAATATCAACATTCGTAAGGCATTAAACTTAGCCTTAGATCGCACTATTATTACAGATAAAGTATTAGCTCAAGGGCAAACCCCAACCTACATTTTTACCCCAACTTATATTGGGGAAGGTGCAGATATAAAACAACCTGCTTACTCCGAACAATCAATGGAAGAGCGTAATGCTCAAGCTATTAAATTACTAGAAGAAGCGGGATATAGCAAAGCAAATCCACTTAAATTTACGTTACTCTACAACACGAATGAGAACCATAAAAAAGCCGCTATTGCCGCAGCCTCAATTTGGAAGAAAAATACTAAAGGTTTAGTCGATGTTAAACTCGAAAATCAAGAGTGGAAAAGCTATCTCGATACTCGCCACCAAGGCAATTATGATATAGCTCGTGCAGGATGGAGTGCAGATTACAACCAAGCGACTACATTCTTAAATTATTTCTTATCAAATTCGAGCAATAATACCGCATTTTATAAGAACAAAGCCTATGACGATGCTCTAGCTACTTCATACCAAGCCACTGATGAAAAAGGCCGTATGGATGCCTATGCAAAAGCAGAGCAAGTGCTATCTGAAGACTATGCGATTGTGCCTGTTTATAACTATGTAAATACCCGTCTAGTTAAACCTTATGTGAAAGGTTATTCAGGTAAAGATCCGCAAGATAATATCTATCTAAGAAATCTTTATATTACAAAATAACTATTTTCAAGCGGTAGATTAGCTAAATTTTTTACAAGTTATATCAGCAATCTGACCGCTTGTTTCCACTTAGGGTATTAGAGAATTTACTATGTTAAAATTTATTATAAAAAGACTACTGGAAGCCATTCCAACCCTGTTTATTTTAATTACGTTTTCTTTCTTTTTAATGCGACTTGCACCTGGCAATCCCTTTACTTCTGAGAGAGCATATCCACCAGAAGTAATGGCGAATATTGAGGCCAAATACCATTTAAATGAACCGCTATATAAACAATATTTCATCTATTTAAAAGATCTTGCTCAAGGTGATTTTGGGCCTTCTTTTAAATATAAAGACCAAAGCGTAAATGATTTAATCGGCTCATCTTTTCCTGTTTCTTTCAAACTAGGTTCGATTGCATTTATTTTTGCCGTTATCATTGGCGTATTTGCTGGTACATTTGCTGCTTTAAAACAAAATAGCAAGTGGGATTACATCGTAATGTCCTTTGCTATGACTGGAGTTATCATACCAAGTTTTGTCTTTGCGCCGTTGCTCGTCCTCTTTTTTGCCATTTATCTAAAATGGCTACCCGCAGGGGGCTGGAATGGCGGACAGCTTTACTATATGGTTTTACCTGTTCTTTCTCTTACCATCGGTTATGTTGCAGGTATCGCTCGTATCACTCGTGGATCAATGATCGAAGTCCTACACTCTAATTTTATTCGTACCGCCAAAGCAAAGGGGCTACCAATGCGTAAAATTATTTTAAAACACGCATTACGCCCAGCTCTTTCTCCCGTTATTACTTATCTAGGACCAGCCTTCGTTGGCATTATTACAGGCTCTATTGTGATTGAAAGTGTATTTGGCTTACCAGGTATTGGGCAACTTTTTGTCAATGGTGCATTAAACCGTGATTATTCATTGGTGTTAAGTTTAACCATTTTAGTTGGATCATTAACCATTTTATTCAACGCTATCGTTGATATTTTGTATGCCGTGATCGATCCCAAAATTCGTTATTCATAAGGAGTGTGAAATGTTAGTTAATAATGAACAAAAGCAACAAACCGCACAAGATATTATGGAAAATGCCACTGAAATGAGCTTACAAGGGCGTAGCTTATGGCAAGATGCTCGTCGCCGTTTTTTCCGCAATAAAGCTGCTGTGGCAAGTTTAATCGTTTTATTTTTAGTCATTCTATTTATTACCTTTGCACCAATGATCGTGCCTTTTTCTTATGAAGATACAGACTGGAATATGATGAGTATTGCTCCTGATTTTGAATCTATGCACTATTTCGGTACTGATGCTTCTGGACGAGATTTACTTGTGCGTGTTGCCGTTGGTGGGAGAATCTCCTTAATGGTGGGAATTGCTGGAGCTTTAATTGCTGTCATTATTGGTACGATTTACGGTGCAATCTCTGGCTATCTTGGCGGAATTACGGATATGGTAATGATGCGTTTAATTGAAATATTAAGCTCTTTCCCATTTATGTTCTTCGTTATTTTACTGGTTACCTTTTTTGGTTCAAATATCCTATTGATTTTTATTGCTATTGGTATGATTGCTTGGCTGAATTTAGCCCGTATTGTGCGTGGTCAAACACTTAGTTTAAAAAATAAAGAATTTGTTGAAGCCGCTATTGTTTGTGGCGTACCACGTCGTCAGATTATCTGGAAACATATCATACCAAACGTCTTAGGGCTTGTGGTCGTTTATGCTTCCCTTGAAGTTCCATCTTTAATTCTATTTGAATCATTTTTAAGCTTTTTAGGGCTAGGCACGCAAGAACCAATGAGCAGTTGGGGTGCACTGTTAAGTGATGGTGCAGCACAAATGGAAAGCTCGCCGTGGCTACTTATTTTCCCTGCATTTTTCTTATGTTTAACTCTTTTCTGCTTTAACTTTATCGGTGATGGCTTGCGTGATGCGTTCGATCCCAAAGACAAATAGGAAACCGAAAATATGAAATTATTAGATGTCAATAATTTAAATGTTTACCTAAAAACTGATGAGCAAATCGTTCACGCTGTTCAAAATATCTCTTTTAATATTGAGAAAGGGCAAACCCTTGCGATTGTAGGTGAATCAGGATCAGGTAAATCTGTTACTTCAATGGCAATTATGCAATTACTGCCAAGTAACATCACAACTTACGGTGAAAATTCATCTATTTTATTCGAAAATAAAGAAATTCTATCCCTGAATGAAACACAATTAAGAGCATTACGGGGCGATCGCATTGCAATGATCTTCCAAGAGCCAATGACCTCTCTTAACCCATTTATGTCTATTGGAGAACAAGTTGCAGAAGCTGTCAGTACTCATAATCCGCAAATAGGCCAAAATGAAATTGAAAAATTAACATTAGAAATGTTAAAAAAGGTAAAAGTCCCTGATGCAGAAAAGAAAATGAAATGTTACCCACACGAATTTTCTGGCGGGCAATTACAACGAATTATGATTGCAATGGCAATTATCAACAAACCCGATCTTCTGATTGCCGATGAACCAACGACGGCTCTTGATGTTACTACCCAAGCAGAAATCTTAGATTTAATGCTTGAATTACAAAAAGAGATGGGAATGGCGATTATTTTAATTTCGCACGATTTACGCTTAGTTCATAAATACAGCGATTATGTCTGCGTAATGCAATATGGAAAAATTATTGAACGTGGTAACACCGATATTGTATTCAATAATCCGCAGCACCCTTACACTATTGAGCTATTAACGCCAATTCCAACCAATAACAAAACAGCCCCTACAGATGAAATCAGTAATATCATTGAAGCAGACAATATTTGTGTTGATTATATTTTAAAGCGTAATCTATTTGGCAAACCGAAAAAAATATTTAATGCCGTAAAAGAAATTTCATTACATCTGAAAGTAGGTGAAACATTAGGTATTGTGGGAGAATCAGGCTCTGGTAAATCGACTTTAGGTCGAGCCATTATGCAAATTTTATCCTATCAAGGAAGTTTAAAATTTCACCAAAAAGAGCTCAATAGACTCAGTAAAAATGAGCAAAAAGCACTTAAAAAAGATATGCAAATGGTTTTTCAAGATCCTTTTAATTCCCTTTCACCACGTTTAACCGTAGGAGAAATTATTGGTGAAGGACTTGCCGTGCATTATCCACAAATGAGTAAACAAGAGCGCCGCCAAAAAGTAATGAAAATGTTGGAGGAAGTAAATTTATCACCTGCAATGATCAACCGTTATCCTCACGAATTTTCTGGCGGGCAACGTCAGCGAATTGCAATTGCACGAGCAATCATTCTCGAGCCCAAATTTGTTTTGCTTGATGAACCAACTTCAGCTTTAGACCGATCAACCCAAATTACCGTTGTTGAGTTGCTGAATAATCTTCAAAAGAAATATGGACTAAGCTATATTTTTATCAGCCATGATCTTTCAGTAGTCAGAGCATTAAGTGATCGAGTAATGGTGATGAATAAAGGGCGTGTCGTAGAAAGCGGTAGTGTAAAACAGATTTTTGATAATCCACAAGATACTTATACAAAAAGGCTTATTCAAGCATCAAACGTCTAATTTCACTGAACTAATAAAAATAGCACGATTTTACATTCGTGCTATTTTTCCTTAAAACCGTTCACGCAGTTATTTCAACAAAATATTTGCAAAAAATTGGGCAATCTAACCGCTTACTTAGCTATAACTTATCTGAATTACACTTAAACAAGATGAGCCTGATACCACTGCGCTAATAAAATCCCTGCATTTACCGCAACGTTTAATCCACTATTTAATGGGTTCACAAAAGAGAGTTGAACTGTTGTGTCGTTCGGATATTCTACTTCATTTGCAATCACATCACTTAGCACAAATACAATTTTCGCAGTTAATGTTGTTTTAGCCAATGCTTTTGCTTGCTTTTGACGGGTTAAATGTACAATTTGATACCCTGCTTGGCGTAATTGAGTCAATGCAATTTGTTTATGTTTTGTTTCAAGTGGGTGAATAAATTCTAACCCGCCTTCAGCAACTCGTGCTGCACTGCTGGAATTAAGCAGATCACTATTTTCAACAATAATACCGTTCACACCATAAAATGCACAAGTACGCATAATTCCACCAATATTTTGAGCATTATTGACACCATCAAGCAATACCAGACAATCTCGCTGACGTTCAATTTGCAAATACCCCTCTAATGAGAATGGCGGTAATTTTTTTACTAACAAACAAATACCACCGTGATGTTCCGTGCCTGTAACCCGTTCCATCTCTTCACTATCTACAACGTGATACGCCTTTTTCTGCTCTGCCAAATAACTTAGCAACGTTCCTACTTTCTTTGCTCCTTCAACAGTTGCCCATAAACGAACAATCCCCTCAGGGCGTTTTTCGAATAAAGTATAACAGGCATTTTCACCATAGATTTTCATTTCTGTTGCTCGATTATGGCGAATTTTTTCAGGCGCTCGTGGTGAAAGTGGGCCAGTTTTTTTATCCAAAGAACGTCCGTTTTTTATGCTGATTTTTACTGTACCTTCTCTATTTACTTTTCTAGCTTCCGTTGGATAAACCTCGTTGCTTGGCTTAGTAACACGGCTATTACGTTCATTTCTATCCCTAGTATGCCCACCTTTTTCATCATAAGAACGGGCTGACAAGCGGTCTGATTTCGGATAATTTTTGCGTTCAACTTCTCGTTGAGATTTCTGATTTTTTTCTTCTACCGTCTTAAAACGAGGAGAGTTCATAGTAAATTTTTTGTTCATTATTATCTTGCTAAATTAATGATAAGAATAGCCTAAAGTATAACAGAGAGCCTATGGACGAGATAGGCTTTTTTCTATTAGCTATTCCCTTATCTGCCAACATTCTCTATAATCTATTTCTTTAAATATGTTCTTTAAAATCTGGTGGAATTATGAATCCAATGTTAAACATCGCTATTCGTGCAGCACGGAAAGCAGGCAGTATTATTGCAAAAGGCTACGAGCAAGCCTCTAAAGATACAGAAATCACTCAAAAAGGTATAAATGATTATGTTACCTCTGTTGATAAAGCCGCAGAGGCTGCGATTATTGACGTTATTCGCAAATCATACCCAGAACACGCTATTATTGGCGAAGAATCAGGCTTACTTGAAGGCGAAAATAACGATGTACAGTGGGTCATTGATCCACTTGATGGCACAGCTAATTTTATCAACCGTTTTCCACATTTTGCTGTTTCTATCGGTATTCGTGTAAATGGGCGTACTGAAGTTGGTGTCGTTTACGATCCAATTCGTAATGAACTATTCACCGCTGTTAGAGGTGAAGGTACAAAATTAAACGAGTTTCGCTTACGCATTGATAACGAACGCCGTGATTTAAATGGTGCAATTTTAGCTACTGGTTTCCCATTTAAAATGCCAAAACATCGCAACGCTCACTTAAATATGATTGAATCACTAATGAATAATGGGGTTGCAGATTTTCGTCGTACAGGTTCAGCAGCATTAGATTTATGCTATGTTGCTTCTAATCGTGTTAATGGCTTTTTTGAAATAGGCTTAAAACCTTGGGACTGTATTGCAGGCGATTTAATCGTGCGTGAAGCGGGTGGTTTAGTTACCAATTTTATGGGCGGAACAGATTATCTCCGTTCAGGTAATATCGTAGTGGGAAATGGACGATTAGTAAAAGAAATTTTAACTTGCATTCAACCTACATTAACGGAAGATTTAAAAATCTAACCTATAATAAAATACGTTTAAAACTCATAGAGGGGTTGAAAATCAATCCCTTTCATTTCCCTAATAGCTAAATTAGGGAAGATTTAAATTGCAATATGATCGATTAAGATAACGCTATGCAAAATACCTACCCTTTACTCACACAAATTAATTCACCCGAAGATTTACGTCTTTTACCCAAAGAGAAATTACAACCTTTGTGCGAGGAACTTCGTGCTTATTTATTAGAATCCGTGAGCCAAACAAGCGGTCATTTAGCATCAGGTCTTGGCGTAGTAGAGCTTACGATCGCCTTGCATTATGTTTATCATACCCCTTTTGACCAACTCATTTGGGACGTTGGTCATCAAGCTTACCCCCATAAAATTCTTACTGGTCGGCGTGATCAAATGCACACGATCCGCCAAAAAGATGGATTACACCCTTTTCCTTGGCGTGAAGAAAGTATTTACGATGTATTGAGCGTTGGACATTCCTCAACATCAATTAGTGCTGCACTGGGCATAGCTATTGCCGCAGAAAAAGAAAATGCGGGGCGAAAAACAGTCTGCGTTATCGGCGATGGTGCAATTACAGCAGGAATGGCATTTGAGGCCTTAAATCACGCAGGTTCACTACATAGTGATATGTTAGTTATATTAAATGATAACGAAATGTCTATTTCTGAAAATGTTGGAGCATTAAATAACCATCTAGCACGTGTACTCTCTGGCTCTTTATATAGTAGCTTACGGGAAGGTGGTAAGAAGTTACTCTCTGGGCTACCACCAATTAAAGAATTTGTACGTAAAACGGAAGAACACGTTAAAGGTTTCGTTTCACCAATGGGAACAATGTTTGAAACCCTTGGTTTTAACTATATTGGCCCTATTGATGGACACGATATTGAAGAACTTGTCGCCACCCTAAAAAATATGCGTCAATTATCAGGCCCACAATTTCTTCATATCAAAACTACAAAAGGTAAAGGATATTCCCCAGCAGAAAAAGATCCTATTGGTTTTCACGGTGTGCCGAAATTCGATTACACAAGCGGTAAGTTGCCAAAAGTAAAATCCCCACCAACCTATTCCAATATTTTTGGTGATTGGCTATGTGAAATCGCAGAACAAGACCCTAAAATTATCGGTATTACACCAGCAATGCGAGAAGGCTCTGGAATGGTGGAGTTTTCTAAACGTTTCCCAAACCAATATTTTGATGTTGCCATTGCAGAACAACACGCAGTAACCTTTGCTGCAGGACTTGCTATTAGTGGATATAAACCTGTTGTCGCAATTTACTCGAGTTTCCTACAACGTGCTTATGATCAACTTATTCACGATGTAGCAATTCAAAATCTCCCTGTTATTTTTGCGATTGATCGTGCTGGCATTGTTGGTGCAGACGGGCAAACACACCAAGGCGCATTTGATCTGAGTTTTATGCGTTGTATTCCAAATATAACAATTATGACGCCAAGTAATGAGAATGAAATGCGTCAAATGCTTTATACTGCCTATACAATGAATTCTCCTGTTGCCGTACGTTATCCTCGAGGTAATGCACAAGGTGTTGAATTAGAGCCTATGCGCCCACTGGAAATTGGTAAAGGCAAAATCATTCAACAAGGAGAAAAAGTTGCTATTCTCAATTTTGGAGCATTATTTAATGAAGCTAAACAGGTCGCCGATAAACACGGCTATACCCTTGTCGATATGCGTTTTGTTAAACCGATTGATAAAAACCTAATCAAACAGCTTGCTAATAATCACGATCTACTTGTTACACTAGAAGAAAATGCACTCCAAGGCGGAGCGGGCAGTGCGGTAAATGAATACCTACAAAAAATAGGACTCAACCAACCGCTTGTTATGTTAGGCATTCCTGATCTATTTGTTCCTCAATCAACCCAATCAGAGGCCTATTCTGATCTTGGACTAGATGCAAGAGGGATCGAACAAAGAATTCAGCAGTTTCTCTCTCAATAATACAAAAGGGGAATACAATTATTCCCCTAATTTATATCCTTTTACAGCATCTCATCAAATTTTAACGCCTGTGAAAAACTTTGTAATCCTTTTACATTTCCATTTTTTGCCATGGATTGTATAGCTTGAGTGGGGGCGTGAAGTAGCTGATTGGTTAATTTATAGCTCAATTCATTCAATACTTTTTCGCTTGCTTGCCCATTTTGCAATGCGAGCAATGCTTTTTCCAGTAGATCTAATCGAATTGTTTCGGCATTACTCCGATAATGGCGAATTAAATTACTAGATTGTTGCTGTTTCAGCCATAAAAAGAAATCTTTAGTTTCTTGGTGAATAATTTCTTTAGCTTGTTCTGCGGCTTGTTGGCGTTGGACTAAATTCTGTTCAATAATATGTTGTAGATCATCGACACTATAAGCGTAAACACTGTCTAAGTTACCCGCTTGCTCATCAATATCACGAGGAACTGCAATATCGATCAATAACATCGGAGAATAGCGCCGCTCTTTCTGTGCAAACTCTACCATTTCTTTACTAATCAGTATATCGGGGCTGCCTGTTGAACTAATCACAACATCAGCCTGATTTAATCCCAGTTGTAACGCACTTAAAGAAAGAATTTGCATTGGCTGACCTAAACGATCTGCTAGCATTTCAGCTCGAACATGAGTGCGGTTTGCAATCATAATATTTTTAGCGCCATGCTGTACCAAATAACGAGCAACTAATTCAATGGTTTCTCCAGCACCCACTAATAAAAAACGTAGCTTGCTAAAATTATCAAAGATTTGGCGAGCCAGCCCACAAGCAGCATAAGCAACAGATACCGCAGAGCTACCAATTTCTGTTTCAGATCTTACTCGTTTTGCCGTTGAAAAGGTTTTTTGGAAAAGGCGAGAAAGATTTGTTGAAATTTGTGAACCTTGGGATAGATAAAAAGTCTGACTATCCTGATAGGCTTGTTTTACTTGTCCAAGAATTTGCGGCTCACCTAAAATCAAAGAATCTAAGCCACAAGCAACTGACATTAAATGCTGAGCGGCCTCAAAATTCTGTTTAAAATAAAGGCTTTGACGTAACTCATTGAGATCTAATTGGTGAATTTCGGCTAACCACGCAATACAGCGTTCACGCCATTGAATATTGTCAGGATGATCTTCTTGAGGGGGGACTTGAGCATTGTGAAAATAAAGCTCAGTTCGGTTACAGGTGGAAAGAATAACAACACTTTCGGCAATCTCACGCTGTTGAATTTGCGTTAAGGCAAGTTGGCGTTTGTTTTCAACGAAAGCGACTTTTTCTCGCAAACTTACAGATGCTGTTTTATGATTAATGCCTAAAGCTAAAATTGTCATTATTACCCACAAATAAATCGAGCAACGCTCGCAAATAGCCTATTCTAATCAATCGTCGTTTAAGGTGCAAATTATTGTCTTAATAGGTAGTTGGTTTAATAATGAATAAATGACAAACGGTAAGTTTCATCTCTTTTTTGATATCTAGTTTTCGACTTTGACAAAATGATGAAATAACCCCAACTTAAGTGAGTTTTCCGTTATAATATTTACTTATTTTGACTGAATCATCTCAGCTCGAAATCCCCTTTTGATTACCTATTCTTCGGAGGAATTATGGTTGCTATTCGTCATTCACATTTACTTGATCCTAACAATTTTGAGTTAGCAAGTTGGAGTGCAGGTTTACAGCTTCCCCAGATGACTTTTGAAGAATTATTAATCGCTTGGCGGTATGCTCAAGAAAAACTAGATACTGATCAATTTCACTTGATTTGGTCAGGTATTGAGCTTGTCGAAATCCTATATAATTTAAATATGGATGATGAAAGCCTAGTTGCTGCCCTACTTTTTCCACTTGTTAAGCATCACGTTCTTGACCTTGTCGAAATCAAAGAAAAATTTGGAAATGCCGTCAAAAATTTAGTCAAAGGCGTATTAGAAATGGATAATGTTCGCCAGCTCAATGCACATAAAGCCTCTGATTTACAAATTGATAACGTCCGCCGAATGCTACTAGCAATGGTTGATGATTTCCGTTGCGTTGTTATTAAACTAGCTGAACGGATTATTTATTTACGTGATAATGAACACTATAGTGAAGAAGACCTTGTACTTGCTGCAAAAGAATGTTCTCAAATTTATGCCCCCCTTGCTAATCGACTTGGAATTGGACAATTAAAATGGGAATTAGAAGATTATTGTTTTCGAGCATTGCACCCGCAGGAATATCGTCAAATTGCAAAATATTCTCTCAATGAACGGCGATTAGATCGTGAACGCTATATTGCAAACTTTGTGTTTGAACTCACCGCTTACCTCAAAGATGAACTCAATGAAGTACAAGTATATGGCCGCCCCAAACATATTTATAGTATATGGAAAAAAATGCAGAAAAAGCATTTGACCTTTGAACAACTTTTTGACGTAAGGGCTGTACGAGTTATTGTACCAACGCTAGAAGATTGTTATACCGCTTTAGGAATTATTCATACTCAATATCAACATTTGTCTGAACATTTTGATGATTATATTTCTAATCCAAAGCCCAATGGCTATCAATCTATTCATACGGTAGTGCTAGGTAAAGCAAATAAAACTATCGAAATCCAAATTCGGACACAACAAATGCATAATGATGCTGAACTTGGCGTTGCCGCACACTGGAAATACAAAGAAGGAGCGGGGTCCGTTCGTTCAGGCTATGAAGAAAAAATTGTTTGGCTACGCAAACTACTTGATTGGCAAAAAGATATTGCTGACTCTAGTGATATGATGGAAGAAATGCGTTCTCAAATATTTGATGATCGTGTTTATGTTTTTACCCCTAAAGGAGAAGTTATTGATCTTGCCAAAGGTGCTACGCCGCTCGATTTCGCCTATGCTATTCATAGTGAAATAGGACATCGCTGCATTGGAGCAAAAGTTGCTGGCCGTATTGTACCATTTAATTACCAGCTACAAATGGGCGATCAAGTTGATATTATTACCCAGAAAAATCCAAACCCTAGCCGTGATTGGCTCAATCCAAATCAGGGCTTTATTCAAACAGCAAAAGCTCGTTCAAAAATTATCGCTTGGTTTAAAAAACTTGATCGAGAAAAGAATATTCCAATTGGTAAAGAAGCCCTTGAAGCAGAAATGATAAAATTCAATTTTTCACAAAAGCAGATTGAAGAATATGCCTTACCTCGCTATAACTTAAAGCAAATCGATGATCTCTATGCTGGGATTGGAAGTGGCGATATCCGTCTTAACGCCTTAATGCACTATTTACAAAATAAATTAGTTAAACCTTCCGCAGAGCAGGTAGATCAAGCTATTCTAAAATTTGTAGCGAATAAAGCACAAAATACGCCAAAACAGAAAAATAGCATTGTAGTTGTTGAAGGTGTAGGAAATTTAATGCACCATATTGCTCGTTGTTGCCAGCCAATTCCTGGTGATGAAATCCTTGGCTATATCACTCAAGGGCGGGGGATTTCAATTCATCAAGCTGATTGTGATCAGCTTTATGAACTCTCAAGCCATAGCCCTGAACGTGTTGTTGAAGCAGAATGGGGAGAAAATTACGCAGCAGGCTTTAGCCTTGTTATCCGTATCATTGCAAACGATCGTAATGGTTTATTAAGAGATATCAGTAGCATTATGGCAAATGAAAAAATCAATGTATTAAGTATTGCAAGCCGTACCGATACTAAACGTAGTATTGCAACAATGGATATTGAAATTGAATTAAGCAATATTGAACTACTTCAAAAACTCTTAAGTCGTATTATGCAGTTAGATGCGGTTATTGAAGCAAAACGTCTATCACATTAATAACACAAGCGGTGCTTTACTGTAAAACTTTTGCAAAACTTACCGCTTACTCATTGGAAATATAAGATGAAAAAAATTGTAATTTTAGGCTCAACAGGCTCTATTGGAACTAGCACGCTTTCAGTGATTGAACAAAATCCTGAAAAATATCAAGTTTTTGCATTAGTTGGTAACAAAAACATTGCCCTGATAACCGAACAATGCCAACGCTTTCATCCCCAATTTGTTGCCCTTGCCGATCAAAAATCAGCTGATATATTAAAACAAAATTTAACCGCATTACATTTAAAAACAGAAGTATTAAGTGGGCAACAAGCTATTTGTGAGCTTTCTGCACACTCTGATGTTGATATAGTAATGGCAGCCATTGTTGGAGCGGCTGGCTTATTACCAACGCTTTCAGCCATTAAAGCAGGAAAAAAAGTTCTGCTTGCTAATAAAGAATCACTTGTAACTTGTGGGCAGCTATTTATTGATGAAGCACGAAAATCTGGTGCAAAATTACTTCCAGTTGATAGCGAACATAATGCTATTTTTCAATCACTTCCCCTTGAAGCACAAGAAAAAATAGGATCCTGCCCACTTTCTAGATTAGGTGTAAATAAAATTATTTTAACAGGTTCAGGAGGACCATTTAGAGAGAAACCATTATCTGAATTTTCAACTATTACGCCTTCGCAAGCCATTTCTCATCCAAACTGGTCAATGGGAAGAAAAATTTCTGTTGATTCTGCAACTATGATGAATAAAGGCTTAGAGTATATTGAAGCTCGCTGGCTTTTTAATGCCACTGCCGATGAAATGGAAATTATTATTCACCCTCAATCTATTATACACTCAATGGTACGCTACATAGATGGCAGTGTTATTGCTCAAATGGGAAATCCAGATATGCGAACACCTATTGCACACACAATGGCATACCCAGAACGAATAACTTCAGGCGTTGCCCCCCTTGATTTCTTTCAACTAAAAGAACTAACCTTTATTGAACCTGATTTTAAACGCTACCCTAATCTTAAGCTTGCTATTGATGCTTTTGCTGAAGGACAATATGCAACAACAGCGATGAATGCAGCAAATGAAATTTCAGTAGAAGCCTTCCTAAATAATCATATT
Organism: Vespertiliibacter pulmonis; assembly: GCF_013377275.1. Lineage (NCBI taxonomy): Bacteria > Pseudomonadati > Pseudomonadota > Gammaproteobacteria > Pasteurellales > Pasteurellaceae > Vespertiliibacter > Vespertiliibacter pulmonis. The sequence goes on along the minus strand of NZ_CP016615.1, from coordinate 1,373,028 downwards.
ACGTTTACCGATATTATTGAAGTAAATCGCAGTGTAATTGAAAATATTGCCCCCATTCAAATTACCGAAATACAAGATGTAATTCATATTGATAAACTTGCTCGAACTCTTGCAGAACAAGTAATATTACAAAAATAAAATATTATCCCACTCCATAAATATAGGCTAAAGTATGCTATTTATAATACTTTAGCCTAATATATTGAAATATATACCTTTCACAAGCCAATTATACCCCTAATGAGCTCACTCAATTACTTCATCAAATTACCGATAATGATGCGTTAGTCCTATGGCAAAACGGTGTGCTACAAGCGGTTAAATTCCCCAATCTTTTTGCCAATATTTCTAATGTTTTTGTACTTGAAAACGATATAAAAGCAAGAGGATTAAATGTTCCGTTTAAAACAATCACGTTATCTGAGTTTATCTCAATCAGTGAAAAATTCTTTCCCCAAGTTGCCCTATAATCTAGATAAATTAGTGTTAGTCGTAACATAAATGCGATAGGATTTAAGAATTTTATCCCTTCAATTCAGCGGGCAATTCATAATTATTACTTTATTTGTGAAGAGGTTATTTATTAAAGCAAGTTGATTTGTTTTGTAAAAGTCTGTTCTTTTTCTTCAGACTTTTTGTTTTGATATTGCTTATAAAACACGCCTATTATTACTTTAATTATTTCCCCATAGCAAAAACCCCAAGGTCTCTCAACCTTGGGGTTATCTATAAAACCCTGATGGTGCCCTACTCTCACATGGGGAATCCCCACACTACCATCGGCATTACTGCGTTTCACTTCTGAGTTCGGTATGGAGTCAGGTGGGACCACAGCACTCTGGCCATCAGGAAAATTCTTTCCATCTATCTATTCTTTTTTCTATCACGTTACTTATTCTACTATTACTCGATGTAACGCATAGTCTCTTCTTTATTTCTCTAAAAACAAGCTGTCTGAACCTTTCTTCATTCATCTTTCGTTATCTTCTATAACCAATCTTTACCCTACATCAACTCCAAAACACTTGAGGTTGTATGGTTAAGCCTCTCGGGCAATTAGTATGGGTTAGCTCAATGTATCACTACACTTACACACCCCACCTATCTACGTCGTAGTCTCCAACAACCCTTACAGTCTTATAGACTGGGAGAACTCATCTCTTGGCAAGTTTCGTGCTTATATGCTTTCAGCACTTATCTCTTCCGCATTTAGCTACCCAGCAATGCCTCTGGCGAGACAACTGGAACACCAGTGATGCGTCCACTCCGGTCCTCTCGTACTAGGAGCAGCCCCAATCAATTCTCCAACGCCCACGGCAGATAGGGACCGAACTGTCTCACGACGTTCTAAACCCAGCTCGCGTACCACTTTAAATGGCGAACAGCCATACCCTTGGGACCTACTTCAGCCCCAGGATGTGATGAGCCGACATCGAGGTGCCAAACACCGCCGTCGATATGAACTCTTGGGCGGTATCAGCCTGTTATCCCCGGAGTACCTTTTATCCGTTGAGCGATGGCCCTTCCATTCAGAACCACCGGATCACTATGACCTGCTTTCGCACCTGCTCGACTTGTCTGTCTCGCAGTTAAGCTTGCTTCTACCATTGCACTAACCTGACGATGTCCGACCGTCATTAGCAAACCTTCGTGCTCCTCCGTTACTCTTTGGGAGGAGACCGCCCCAGTCAAACTACCCACCAGACACTGTCCGAGACCACGTTTCGTAATCTTCGTTAGAACATCAAACGTTAAAGGGTGGTATTTCAAGGACGCCTCCACAATGACTAGCGTCACTGCTTCAAAGGCTCCCACCTATCCTACACATCAAAATTCAATGTTCAGTGTCAAGCTATAGTAAAGGTTCACGGGGTCTTTCCGTCTAGCCGCGGGTACACCGCATCTTCACGGCGATTTCAATTTCACTGAGTCTCGGGTGGAGACAGCCTGGCCATCATTATGCCATTCGTGCAGGTCGGAACTTACCCGACAAGGAATTTCGCTACCTTAGGACCGTTATAGTTACGGCCGCCGTTTACTGGGGCTTCGATCAGGAGCTTCTCTTTCGATAACACCATCAATTAACCTTCCAGCACCGGGCAGGCATCACACCCTATACGTCCACTTTCGTGTTTGCAGAGTGCTGTGTTTTTAATAAACAGTTGCAGCCAGCTGGTATCTTCGACTTACTTCACCTTCGTCCGCAAGGGACTACAATTACCATAAGCGCACCTTCTCCCGAAGTTACGGTGCTATTTTGCCTAGTTCCTTCACCCGAGTTCTCTCAAGCGCCTGAGTATTCTCTACCTGACCACCTGTGTCGGTTTTCAGTACGGTTTAGATAAACCTGAAGCTTAGTGGCTTTTCCTGGAAGCGTGGTATCAGTTACTTCGTGTCCGTAGACACTCGTCATCAGTTCTCAGTGTTAAGAGAGACCGGATTTGCCTAATCTCTCCACCTACCGCCTTAAACAGACATCCAACAGTCTGCTAACCTAACCTTCTCCGTCCCCACATCGCAGTTTATCCAAGTACGGGAATATTAACCCGTTTCCCATCGACTACGCTTTTCAGCCTCGCCTTAGGGGCCGACTCACCCTGCCCCGATTAACGTTGGACAGGAACCCTTGGTCTTCCGGCGAACGAGTTTTTCACTCGTTTTATCGTTACTTATGTCAGCATTCGCACTTGTGATACGTCCAGCAAACCTCTCGATTCACCTTCATCCGCTTACACAACGCTCCCCTACCCAACAGACTTTCGTCTGATGCCGCAGCTTCGGTGACTAGTTTTAGCCCCGTTACATCTTCCGCGCAGGCCGACTCGACTAGTGAGCTATTACGCTTTCTTTAAATGGTGGCTGCTTCTAAGCCAACATCCTAGCTGTCTAAGCCTTCCCACTTCGTTTCCCACTTAACTAGTACTTTGGGACCTTAGCTGGCGGTCTGGGTTGTTTCCCTCTTCACGACGAACGTTAGCACCCGCCGTGTGTCTCCTATGCATTACTCTTCGGTATTCGCAGTTTGCATCGGGTTGGTAAGCCGGGATGGCCCCCTAGCCGAAACAGTGCTCTACCCCCGAAGGTATTCACATAAGGCTCTACCTAAATAGATTTCGGGGAGAACCAGCTATCTCCCGGTTTGATTGGCCTTTCACCCCCAGCCACAAGTCATCCGCTAATTTTTCAACATTAGTCGGTTCGGTCCTCCAGTTAGTGTTACCCAACCTTCAACCTGCCCATGGCTAGATCACCGGGTTTCGGGTCTATACCTTGCAACTACATCGCCCAGTTAAGACTCGGTTTCCCTACGGCTCCCCTATTCGGTTAACCTTGCTACAAAATATAAGTCGCTGACCCATTATACAAAAGGTACGCAGTCACAGATTGCTCCGCTCCCACTGCTTGTACGTACACGGTTTCAGGTTCTATTTCACTCCCCTCACTGGGGTTCTTTTCGCCTTTCCCTCACGGTACTGGTTCACTATCGGTCAATCAGGAGTATTTAGCCTTGGAGGATGGTCCCCCCATCTTCAAACAGGATATCACGTGTCCCGCCCTACTTATTGTAAGCTTAGTTCCACAAAAAACTATTTAAGTACGGGGCTATCACCCGCTATGGCTCGACTTCCCAGACGATTCCTCTTAATTTATTGCTAAAACTTACTGGCTCTTCCGCGTTCGCTCGCCGCTACTGACAGAATCTCGGTTGATTTCTTTTCCTCGGGGTACTTAGATGTTTCAGTTCTCCCGGTTTGCTTCCTTAGCCTATGTATTCAGCTAAGGATAGTAGATTCTTCATCTACTGGGTTTCCCCATTCGGATATCTTGGATTAAACGCCTCTTATCGACTCATCCAAGCTTTTCGCAGATTAGCACGTCCTTCTTCGCCTCTGATTGCCTAGGCATCCACCGTGTACGCTTAGTCACTTAACCATACAACCTCAAATATTTTGGATTTGTGTTGATATCGGTAAACAACTGGTTATTTGCTTGTGTGCTTTTGTTCACACAAGGCTTTTCTTTACTCAGACTTTTTGGCGTGATGAGAAAACTCTTAATAATATATTAAGTAGATTACTCAACACCGCTTGAAAAAATCTCAATTTTCAGCTTGTTTCTAAATTTTTAAAGAACAAAATATATTCTCTCTCGAGAAAACATCTTTAAATGGCGTCCCCACGGGGATTCGAACCCCGGTTACCGCCGTGAAAGGGCGATGTCCTAGGCCTCTAGACGATGGGGACAACATTTAAAGATGCTTTCCATAACATTCATCAGACAATTTGTGTGAGCGCTTATTAACGCAATTCGTCGTTGGTAAGGAGGTGATCCAACCGCAGGTTCCCCTACGGTTACCTTGTTACGACTTCACCCCAGTCATGAATCATACCGTGGTAAACGCCCTCCCGAAGGTTAAGCTATCTACTTCTGGTACAACCCACTCCCATGGTGTGACGGGCGGTGTGTACAAGGCCCGGGAACGTATTCACCGCAACATTCTGATTTGCGATTACTAGCGATTCCGACTTCATGGAGTCGAGTTGCAGACTCCAATCCGAACTTAGACGTACTTTGTGAGATTCGCTCCATGTCGCCATCTTGCTTCCCTCTGTATACGCCATTGTAGCACGTGTGTAGCCCTACTCGTAAGGGCCATGATGACTTGACGTCATCCCCACCTTCCTCCAGTTTATCACTGGCAGTCTCCTTTGAGTTCCCGGCATAACCCGCTGGCAACAAAGGATAAGGGTTGCGCTCGTTGCGGGACTTAACCCAACATTTCACAACACGAGCTGACGACAGCCATGCAGCACCTGTCTCAGAGCTCCCGAAGGCACTCCCGTATCTCTACAGGATTCTCTGGATGTCAAGAGTAGGTAAGGTTCTTCGCGTTGCATCGAATTAAACCACATGCTCCACCGCTTGTGCGGGCCCCCGTCAATTCATTTGAGTTTTAGCCTTGCGGCCGTACTCCCCAGGCGGTCGATTTATCGCGTTAGCTTCGGGGACCAAACTCAAAGCCCAATCCCCAAATCGACATCGTTTACAGCGTGGACTACCAGGGTATCTAATCCTGTTTGCTCCCCACGCTTTCGCACATGAGCGTCAGTATATTCCCAAGGGGCTGCCTTCGCCTTCGGTATTCCTCCACATCTCTACGCATTTCACCGCTACACGTGGAATTCTACCCCTCCCTAAAATACTCTAGCGACCCAGTATGAAATGCTATTCCTAGGTTAAGCCCAGGGCTTTCACATCTCACTTAAGTCACCGCCTGCGTGCCCTTTACGCCCAGTCATTCCGATTAACGCTCGCACCCTCCGTATTACCGCGGCTGCTGGCACGGAGTTAGCCGGTGCTTCTTCTGTAACTAACGTCATACCCAAGTGCTATTAACACCCAAGCTTTCCTCATCACCGAAAGAACTTTACAACCCGAAGGCCTTCTTCATTCACGCGGCATGGCTGCATCAGGGTTCCCCCCATTGTGCAATATTCCCCACTGCTGCCTCCCGTAGGAGTCTGGACCGTGTCTCAGTTCCAGTGTGGCTGGTCATCCTCTCAGACCAGCTAGAGATCGTCGGCTAGGTGAGCCCTTACCTCACCTACTACCTAATCCCACTTGGGCTCATCTCATGGCAGGTGGCCCGAAGGTCCCACCCTTTCATCTCTCGATTATACGCGGTATTAGCTACAGTTTCCCGTAGTTATCCCCCTCCATAAGCCAGATTCCCAAGCATTACTCACCCGTCCGCCACTCGTCAGCATAAGTACAAGTACTTACCCGTTACCGTTCGACTTGCATGTGTTAAGCCTGCCGCCAGCGTTCAATCTGAGCCATGATCAAACTCTTCAATTTAATCTTTTCGCTCAATCAATACTGACTCTATTACTTCTTTATGAATTTTCAAGTTAGCACTCATTAAGTCTTGTCTTTATATACTTATAACTACAAATTAACATCAACAAGTGCCCACACAAATTGTCTGATATATTATTAAAGAACAAAACAACGACGCACTATCAAATCAATCTTATTAATTCACAACAGCGCGTCGTTGTGTGGTGCGTATTATAGGTATTTCTAAAACGCACGCAAGTACTTTTTGCAAAAATATTTGAAAATTACATCAAAAGACCAAAATATATACAAAATATACTATTTCTAAGATATTTTTAATTTAATAATTTGCTTAAACATATCACTTTCTCATCTTATTAAGATCATGATTTATGCTAACAAATGAACAGCAATTTACTACCTTGAACACCTTTCTTGTTCAATCTCTCAGCTGAATGCCCTAGCTCATAAAAATCCGATTTCCCTATAATCAAAACGATAAAGCTGTTTCATTCTAGAAATAAAAGGAATAACTATTTATTACGTCTCTCTGAAAATGAAAAATTTTCTCTAAAGATTGGAAAACCATTATAATACTAACTCAAGCGGTAAGATTCGCATAAATTTTGTCAATCTCACTGCTTGCTTATTTCATATTAACTGTGGTTCGAAAACCTCCCACTCAAAAAAACTAAGGATCTAAAATGACAAATCAACCGAAAGCCGCTGTAATTTTTTCTGGCGGACAAGACTCTACTACCTGCTTATTTTTAGCTATTCAAGAATTTGGTGTAGAAAATGTGGAAGTTGTAACCTTTCAATATGGACAACGCCATGCGATTGAATTAGAAAAAGCTGCATGGATCGCCAAAGATTTAGGTGTTAAACAGACAATCATTGATACTTCTGTAATTAAAGCAATTACAGCCAATGCTTTAATGGATAATAATGCAGAAATTAAACAAAACGGCGAAACCCCAAATACTTTTGTTGATGGTCGTAATGCCCTATTTTTACTTTACACCGCTATCTATGCAAAAAGCCAAGGCATTAAAACCATTTTTACTGGCGTATGTGAAACAGATTTTAGCGGGTATCCTGACTGCCGTGATATATTCATTAAATCAATGAATGTTACGCTAAATTTAGCAATGGATTACAACTTCAATATTCGTACGCCATTAATGTATCTAACTAAAAAAGAAACGTGGCAACTTGCCGATCAACTGGGGGCTTTTGATTATATTCGTGAATATACACACACTTGCTATTTAGGCATAGAAGGGGGCTGTCATACTTGCCCAAGTTGTATTTTACGAGAAAAAGGCTTAAATGAATACCTTGCGGAGCGTAACCATGTTTAAAATTGCTAAAGAGTTTAGTTTTGATATGGCACATATGTTAGATGGACACGATGGTAAATGTAAAAATTTACACGGTCATACCTATACATTACAAGTCGAAATTACAGGCAAGCTCCATCAAAACGGAGCAAAAAGTGGTATGGTAATGGATTATAGCGATCTAAAAACTACTGTAAAAACGCATATTATTGAGAAATTTGATCACGCTTTTATTTACGATATAACCAGCGAAAGAGAATGCCAAGTGGCGAACTTGCTTAATAGCCTAAATTCTAAAACTTTTGGACTATCCACTCGCACTACAGCTGAACAGATGGCAAAATATATTTTTGATGCTCTAAAGGAACAGGGACTTCCTGTCAGCCTAGTCCGTTTATGGGAAACGCCAACCTCTTATTGTGAGTATAGCAACAATGCAAGCGGTTAATTTAATCAATAATTTTGCTAATACGGAATATCGGATCGTTGAAATCTTTGAAACTCTCCAAGGAGAAGGCTTTAATACAGGAATGCCAAGTATTTTTATCCGCTTTGGAAAATGTAATTTAGCCTGTCCTTGGTGTGATACAAATTATAATCAATTTGAAATAAAAACCCTTGCTGAGATTATGCAAGCCGTCCACTCGTTTTCGGCTAAAAATGTCATTATTACAGGGGGAGAACCGACTATTCAACCACAGATAGAAAAATTACTTGATGTTTTAAAAGCTGAAGGCTACTTCATTGCGGTAGAAACCAATGGCCTAAAACCTGTCCCTAAACAAATTGATTATATTGCAACTAGCCCCAAACGGATTTATCAAAAAAATTATCTAAAACATCATCTGCCTTTTGCTCACGAAGTGAGGATTGTTGTTGATGGTGACGTGCTTGATTTTTGCGAACAGATTGAAAATGCCATAAAAGCGGATCGCTACTATCTCTCCCCCTGTGAAATATCAGGAGAAATGAATATGTTAGACACGATTACTCAATTAGGCATACTCAATCAGCGACAAAGCAAACCTCGTTGGCAATTAAGTATTCAAACCCATAAAATCGCGGGCATTGAATAACAAAAATCCAAGCGGATCTCACCGCTTGGATTTTATTTAACAGCTTTATCGCATTGTTACAAACTCTTCAGAACCTGTAGGGTGAATTGCAACCGTATTATCAAAATCCGCTTTCGTTGCCCCCATTTTAATGGCTACGGCAAAGCCTTGAATCATCTCATCAACACCAAAACCAATACCGTGTAGCCCAACAACTTTTTCTTCTTCGCCGACACAAATTAATTTCATTCGGCAAGGCTGACGATGTTGAGTAACAGCACTATACATTGATGTAAATGATGACTGATATGTGCGTACATTATCAGCCCCAAATTTTTCGATTGCTGCAGGCTCACTTAATCCAATTGTTCCAATAGGTGGATGACTGAATACAACCGTAGGAACAAGGTTGTAATCTAGATGTTCATTCAGCTTATTATTGAATAAGCGCTCAGATAAACGGCGTCCTGCCGCAACAGCAACAGGTGTTAACTCTATGCCTCCTTCAATAATATCACCCACGGCATAAATGCCTTCAACACTGGTATTTTGATATTTATCGACTTTAATAAACCCATTATGATTAATTTCTACACCTACTGTTTCTAAACCAATATGCTGAGTTGCTGGAGAGCGACCGATTGCCCAAACTAATTCATCTACACAATGTTGTTCACCGCTCTCTAATACAAGCGTTAAAGAATTATCAAAATTTTTAATGAGTTCTTGAGGTACTGCATAAGAGTGCAGATGAATACCATCTTGTTGCATAATCTCTGATAACGTTTCAACAACTAAAGGATCAAAGTTACGGAGAGGGGCGTGCTGGCGAACAAATAAGTGCGTTTCAACGCCTAAAGCATTCATTACTCCCGCCAGCTCGACTGCAATATAACCAGCACCAACGATGGCAATACGCTTAGGAAGCTCTGTTAGCTCAAAAACTCCATCTGAATCTATACCATATTCCTGTCCCTTAATACTTGAACGACGAGGGTATGCTCCTGTTGCAATTAAAATATGGTCTGCGGTAATCTGCTCACCATTGACTTCAATCGTATTTTTATTAACAAATTTTGCAAAACCATGAATTACGTCGACATTATTTTTTGCTAATACTTTATCGTATGATTGATGGATTCGAGAAATATATGCTTGACGATTTGCGAATAAGGTTGAAAAATCAAATTTTTCAACCGATAATTTAAAGCCATAATCTGCCGCATAATGGTGAATCGTTTCAGCAACTTGTGCACCATACCACATTACCTTTTTAGGTACACACCCAACATTTACACACGTACCACCCAAAGATTTTGCTTCAATAATGGCACATTTTTTTCCATAACTTGCAGCTCTATTAACCGAAGCTATTCCACCACTTCCGCCTCCAATCGCAATATAATCATAATGTTTTGTCATTTTGTTTCCTTAAAAATAAATGGTAGGGTTGTAGAAAACTACTGTGCATTTCATAGCTACAATGCTCAAATTATTATTGAGTGTCTACATCTATAAGAGGGCATTAAACTGTTAATTAAACAATACTTTCCTTCCTCCAATATAAAAATATTCAAGAGGATTTTGTCCAATTAAATAGCTTAAATCTGCTGGACGATCAATATTCCATATACATAAATTAGCATCATAACCTACTGCTAATTTACCTTGAGAATATTCTAATCCCAAAGCATAAGCCGCATTATAAGTTGTTCCAGCTAGAGCCTCTTCAGGTGTCAATCTAAATAACGTGCATGCCATATTCATTGCTAATAAAATTGAAGTCGAAGGAGACGTACCTGGATTACAATCAGTAGATACCGCCATTTTAATTCCTGCTTGACGCATTGATTCAATTGGTGGCTCTTGTCTTTCACGTAAAACATAGAAAGCTGTTGGTAGCAAAACTCCAACGGTATTTGACTTTGCCATTTTTTTGATACTTTCTTGGCTTAAATATTCAATATGGTCAGCAGATAATCCATGAAATTCTGCAACTAAGCTACCGCCATTCAAATCAGATAACTGTTCAGCATGCAATTTTACAGGTAATCCTAATCCTTTAGCCCTCATGAACAATTTTCTAACTTGTTGTGTATTAAATGCAATTTTTTCACAAAATGCATCAACTGCATCGACCAAACCCTCTTGATGTAAGATATTAAGCCATTCACATACATTTTCAATATATTCATCATTATGTTCTTTATACTCTTCAGGTGTTGAATGTGCAGCTAAATACGTTGTTTTTACAGTAATATTATATTCTTTACCTAATTTTCTAGCTACTTGTAACATTTTCCGTTCAGTTTCTAAATTTAAGCCATAGCCTGATTTGATTTCAACCGTTGCTACACCTTGTGTGATTAAATTTTTCAAACGCTTTTCACTAAGCTTATATAATTCATCAAACGTTGATTGTCTTGTAGCATTAACAGTAGAAAGAATGCCTCCCCCTTTCTGGGCAATATCTTCATAACTAATCCCCATTAAACGGGATTCAAATTCATTACTACGATTTCCTGCATATACTAAATGAGTATGGCAATCAATCAAAGCAGGTGTTATCCATTTATTTTGAGCATCAACTATATCATTAGCCTTGATATGAGTACTCTCTTGCATTGTACCAAGCCAAACAATTTTCCCATTTTTAATAGCTAATGCACCATTTATAACTTGACCGTAAGGATTTGATTTATTGCAATAAAGGCGAAAACCAAAATCTTCATTCATTGTTGCAAGATTAGCATTGATAATTAGACTATCTACGTACATTAAATTATTCTCCATTACATAAATTGTTGTAATTGCTGTTCTATTATTCCTGCAAGCATTCTTGCAACAACTTTCTCACCTTTCCCATCAATATCATAATGTGGATTATATTCTGCAATGTCAATTAATCGAACTTTCCCTGTTTTAATAATAGTTAAAATGCAACGTTCCACAAAATCTAAAGATAACCCTTTAGCTGCCACTGCGCTTACTGCTGGCATTATTCCTGATTGCAAACAGTCCAGATCTATAGTTAAATAAAGGCTATCAAGCGGTTCGATAAAAGATAAAATTTGCGTTTCTATCTTACTCCATTCTAAACGACAACAATCATCATCACTAATTATATTTACTCCTAATTTTCCTGCTCGTTCAAATAAAGCAGCTGTGTTAGAAAATTGACTAATTCCAATACAAAAATAGTTAAAAGATTGTAATCTTGCCCCCAAGTACTCTGCAATTTGCCTAAAAGGAGTACCAGAAGTAGCATCAGGGCTTTGGCGTAAATCTAAATGGGCATCAATATTAATAATCCCTATTCGCTGTTCATGCTTTTTAAAAACAGTTAACCCCTGATATAACCCTAAAAAACTCCCCCAAGCAATTTCATGCCCTCCACCTAAACCGATTACAAACTTTTCTTGCTTAATAAGACTTGCCACTTTTTCAGAATACCTATGTTGTGCATCTTCTAACAAACCTGACACAATATGGTCATTATCTAAACAAATAATTTCACCAGCATCTCCAATCAATGTGTCTAATTTGCCTGAATATAATTTTTGTAATCTCAAACTAATTGGTAATTTAGCCAATGCGGATTTAATAATTTGAGGTGCGTATTTTGCACCAATACGCCCTTGATTACGATTAACACCTTGATCGGAAGCAAAACCTAACAAAGCAATTTTTTGGTTACTAAAATTAGGAAAATATTGGTACCAATAGCAAGCTAATTCATTTTCATAAAGTTCCTTTCTCCCTGTATAAATACCCTGTTTATGATCAATATGAATACTAGACATAATATTATCCTTATTTAAGCCAATCTAAAAACAATGCCAGTTGTCCAATTAAACCGGCAAATACAATACTTAATGATGTACGTTGAAACCAAATAATTAACATTTTAGGAATAGATAAGGGGATTTGAGTCGCTAGTAAACAAGGAATCATTGCAGAGAAGAAGATAATACTGCTCACTGATACAATTGCAACAACAAAACGAGTTAGAATATCCATGTCTGCAAGGATTAGCGATGGGAGAAACATTTCGGCTAATCCTGATGAAATCCCTTTCGCAGCGACCAATGGTTCAGCTAGTCCTACTAACCAAGTAAATGGATACAAAATAAGCCCTAATAAATCAAAAACAGGCGTATACTTCGCAAGTACTAATCCAAATAGCCCAATTGCTAAAATAGAAGGCACAATCGCTGCGGCCATTTCAATACCGTCTCGTAAATTCAGCCATAAAATTCTCCAAAGACTACCAGAAGATTGAGCCGTGCTAATACCTGTTTCAAAAGCTATTTTAAAACGCTCTCTTAATGCTAAATCTGGCTCAAACAAACTATTATTATTATCTATCCGACTAATTGGAGGCAGCCTTGCTGTAATCGCAGTAACTAAGAAAGTTACGATCATTGCCGACCAAAAATAAAGCATCCAAAAAGGCATTATATTGAGTGTTTTAGCAATAATAACCATAAAAGCTGTAGAAACAGTAGAAAAGCCTGTCGCGATAATAACAGCTTCTCTTGCTGAATACTGTCCCTGCAAATAGACTCTATTAGTAATTAATAATGCAACTGAATAACTACCAACAAAAGATGCAACTGCATCAATGGCTGAAGTACCAGGTGTACGCCAAATTGGACGCATAATAGGTTGCATTAAAACTCCCACCATTTCTAACAAACCAAATCCAATAAGAAAAGCTAAGATCAAAGCACCAATTGGAACAATCATTCCTACAGGAAGAGCTAATTTTTCAAAGAGAAAAGGCAACATATCCTTGCTACTTAATACTGTAGGAACCATATCAGTTAGATATAAAATAGCAATAATAAGTCCTATTATCTTAAAAAAGCTTAATATCTTATTCGTTATATTTTTTTTCCAGTTTCCTGTAATAAAAGGTTTAAGCGTTCCATAAAACAGAAGTAACGTAAGCAAAATAAGTGAAATTAAGCGCTGCTCACGAACTAAATAGCTAGCAATATGATCGAATAAAATGGTGCTTTTCCCAAATAATTGAAATGGAATAAAGAACATCACAATTCCAATCGCACTAAAAAAGATCATTTGAATTAAAGCGACTAAACGGGATTTTTGAGCTGGCAATGCTGAATTTGAATAATTTATATTCATAATTCACTCCTTATCTTGAATGGTTAACTTGAAATTTTGACAGAAGGAGGGAATGGCATAAAAATATTCGTTTATGCCATAGTAAAATAGATTTATTTAATCATTGGAAGATCTAATCCATACTGTTTTGCCGTTTCGATGGCTAATTCATAACCAGCATCAGCATGACGCATAACTCCACTACCGCAGTCATTAACTAAGACTCGAGCTAAACGTTTCGCTGCTGCATCAGTACCATCTGCAACAATAACCATTCCTGAATGCTGTGAATATCCCATACCAACACCACCACCGTGATGTAAAGATACCCAAGTTGCGCCGCCTGCAACATTAAGCATACCATTTAATAATGCCCAGTCCGATACTGCATCCGTTCCATCCTTCATACTTTCCGTTTCACGATTTGGGCTAGCTACAGAGCCAGTATCCAAATGATCTCGTCCTATAACAATAGGTGCTTTCAATTCACCATTTTTAACCATTTCATTAAATGCTAAGCCAGCTTTGTCTCGTTCACCCAATCCAAGCCAGCAAATACGGGCAGGTAATCCTTGAAAATGGATACGCTCTCTAGCCATATCTAGCCAATTATGTACGTGTGTGTTCTCTGGAAAAAGCTCTTTTATTTTTTTATCTGTTTTATAAATATCTTCAGGATCACCTGATAACGCTACCCAACGAAATGGGCCTTTCCCTTGACAGAACAATGGACGAATATAGGCAGGTACAAAACCAGGAAAATTAAAGGCATTCTTTATCCCTTCATCAAATGCAACTTGACGAATATTATTGCCATAATCTGTAGCAGGTACACCCATTGCTTGTAAATCTAATATTGCTTGAACATGGATAGCACAAGAACGTGCCGCATCTGCTTGTAATTGTGCGTGCCTATCTGGATCATTTTGTGCAACTTTCCATTGTTCAACTGTCCAACCAATCGGTAAATAACCATAGACAAGATCGTGTGCAGATGTTTGATCTGTAACAAAATCAGGTTTAATTTCACCAAGCTTTGCACGCTTAACTATTTCTGGCAAGATTTCTGCGGCATTGCCTAAAAGAGCTATAGAAACGGCTTCCCCTTTTGCAGTATGTTCCTTAATCAACTGATAAGCATGTTCAAGGTCATTTGCCTGTTTATCAACATATCCTGTACGCAAACGGAAATCAATACTAGACTGCTGACATTCAATATTCAGTGATACTGCACCTGCAAAAGTTGCAGCTAGAGGTTGAGCTCCTCCCATTCCCCCTAAGCCAGCAGTTAAAATCCAGCGCCCTTTCCAGCTACCTTGATAATGCTGCCTTCCAGCTTCTGCAAAAGTTTCATAAGTACCTTGCACAATTCCTTGCGTACCAATATAAATCCAACTACCAGCTGTCATTTGACCATACATGAAAAGATCTTTCTGATCTAACTTATTAAAATGTTCCCAAGTAGCCCAACGTGGAACAAGATTAGAATTTGCAATCAATACTCTCGGGGCATCTTCATGTGTTTGAAAAACACCTACAGGCTTACCTGATTGTATAATAAGAGTTTGATTATCTTCTAACTGCTTAAGGCTCTCTAAAATTTTATCATAGCATTCCCAATTTCTTGCAGCTCTCCCAATACCGCCATAAACGACAAGGCTTTTTGGGTTCTCTGCAACATCAGGGTGAAGATTATTCTGGATCATTCTAAAGGGGGCTTCAGTGAGCCAACTTTTACAATGTAATTCTGTGCCTGTAGGTGCAGCAATTTCACGAGAATTATCAGTTCGAGTAAATTTTTTCATATTGTCCTCATTGGATTACCATCTAAATTTGTAAAACAAATTAACAACATACGTATTAAAAAACAACAAATTTGAAAATAAAATGTTAAAAATAAGTGATATTTGTGAACGTCTTCACATTTTAATCTGAAAAGTACACTTAATTACTAAAATACCAAGCTATATCCATATAATTTAATAAATTGAATATATTAAAAAGAATCTGGACAAATCAATAATACCTTAATATACAAAGCAACTATTTACATTACATCTGTGTGAAATAATAGAGAAATTAAATTAATTGTAAGACTGTCCTTGATAACGACTAAAAACCTCATTGAGGCTAAGAGACCTAGCTGAGAAAAAGTCGCACAAACTCATTGAGCTATTCGTGACAAGTATCATTACTCAAACAACTGCTGAGTTGGCTCACATAAATAAAATGACCGACACATATTATTTCCATTATTTGCGATTTCTTATTTATTAAAATAGCCGAAATTTAAAAATACTTGAAGGAAGTAGATAGAACTATTGCAGAACTACTTGTAAAGGTACATGTTGTCATGGTACAAGAGAGTAAAGCTGTCGTATTCAAGCTTTTAAAACGTAATGACTAAATGTATGTCGTTACAGAACTAAATTCTCAGATATTCTTACCGATAATGCGGTAACAATTTAAACCTGACAGCACTGTTTACACTGATTTTTACCAAAACTATGATGTGCTTGATATAAGTAAATTTAACCATTTTTGTACCAATCACAGTATTCATTTTACAGAAAAGTAAAACTACATTAAGAATACTAGGAATTTTAGAATCAAACCAAACGCCATTTACAAAAGTTTGACAGCATCCTCAAAGCTCGCTTTGAGCTGTATTTGAAGGAATGTGAATGGCGTTTAAATATTAACTAAAAATCTCAAATTTTCATTTTAAAAAACAATTAGTTAAGGGGGGCTTAAACTAGTTATCTAGAACTGCCCTAATTATTTATTAGGACCACTATTCCAAGAAACAGTATACTCTAAAGGAAGCCGTACGCTAGGAATAAATGACGTCGCTGCTTTCCCTATTGCAATTAACATTACAGGCACATAACGTTCACTGTCTACCGCTAATTTTTCTAGGACTTCTTCTCGGTCAAAAATTCCAATTGCATGCGTATCATACCCTTTCTCTTTTGCTACTAACATTAGCTGCATTGCCGAAAGACTTGTATCAATCAATACTTGATCACGAAGCTGACTTTGACTTAATCCATTGTAGAAATTAAGTAGAAATTCATGCTGTTTATCCCTAAATTGTGATGCCAAACAGCCTTGAGCAATCGACTGATCTAATATAGATCCGAGTAATTTATCATAACGTAAATCTGCTAGTACTAAAATAAGTGCCGAAGCACTTTCACAAGGCTGGATATTAAATGCTACATCCCCCAATAATGTTTGTTTTTTCTCTTCATCATCAATGACAACAAATCGCCATGGCTGAACATTTGCTTTAGAAGGGGAAAGTTGTGCTAACGTTAATATTTCTGATAATTCATCTCGAGAAATTTTCACATTTTTATCAAATAATTTTATCGTTTTCCGTTGTTTAATCACATCAATGAGTTGCATAGTAACCTCTTTATACTATAAAAAATTAGTATAAGTAGTGTAATGTATTCTGAATATCCTATCAGGACTATTTTTAAAAGAAATTTGAAATAACTCAAAATTTTTTGAATTAGCTATTCTCCATAAAGCCGTAATATATTAAAAAGGCTTGTCTTTAAAATCTTGTTTATTTATTTTCCCAAGCGCTTTCTGTTAATTTATGCCCAAAATAGCTTTCGATAAGTCGAGTTGTGATCGGGCTTTGCGGACTAAGTAATACTTCTTTAGTATTTCCATATTCAACAATTTCCCCCTTATCTATTACCATCAATTTATCTGCAAGATGTTTAATCAACCCTAAGTTTTGCCCAACGTAAATATAGGCTAAACCAAGACGTTGCTGTAATGTAAGCAATAAATTAGTCAGCTGGCTTTGTAATGAGAAATCTAAAGTGCTTAAATTATCATCAAAAATAATGATGTCTGGATTTAAAATCAATGCCCTTGCTAAGGCTACTCGTTGTTTTTGGCTACTTGAAGCATCTTGAATTGGAATTAATGCATTTTCAGGATACATTCCTACTAATTTTAATGTTTTAAAAATTCTCTCATTACGATTTTCCTCTGAAAATATTGTTGCTAATTTTAAGGGCGAATCAAGTATTTGACCGATATTATAATTCGGATCAAATGCATCATTCGGATCTTGGAAAACCATTCTAATTTTTTTAGCACGAAAACTGTAATCACCGTATTGCAATCTCTTTTCCTTAAAAAATATGTTGCCTGATGTTGGCTCAGTAATTCCTACAAGCATTTTTGCTAAAGTTGATTTCCCTGCACCATTTGCCCCAATAATAGCTAACGTTTGCTGATGATTGAGCTGAAAGGAAACATCTTTGACTGCATAGAAATCTTGCTTATTAAATAAGCTAGTACGGTCAATAAAACGTTTGCAAAGCTGTTGAACGTCAAGTAATACCATTATTTTTTTACCTAAAGAAAAACCGCTTGCATTGTAACAAGCGGTTTGATCTAAAGAAAGTTTTGCAATTAAAGCACGTTCACACAGTTCAAATCTTCAAAAGATTGCGCTAAACGGCTAGACATTGATTCTTCCATTTTACGTAACCAAACACGTGGGTCATAATATTTTTTATTAGGTGCATCAGGTCCTGTTGGGTTACCTAATTGTCCTTGTAAATATTCGTGATTTTCTTTGTAGAATTTCAAAATTCCATCCCAAGAAGCCCATTGTGTATCGGTATC